>JBGTEH010000150.1:0-8792 GCA_041747915.1 Ilumatobacteraceae bacterium | reverse complement strand
GGCACGGACGCAATGGTTTCGGCGAGCTCCGCGATCTCGCGGTCCCGCCCAACCAACCGACGCAATCGAACGGCGGTGTTCTGACGACTCACCCGATCGGCTTCGGGCTGCCCGGGGACTCGTTCGTCGATGGCCGCCATGTCGGAAGTCTCCCATCCCTGCGCGCTCTGATCCAGGTTCCGTCGCAAGTGAGGTCAATACCGGCGGCGAACCCACCCGTAGTCACGAACATCGTTGGAAGCACTGGCGAGTGCCCCGACCCCGCGCCAACGACTCACGGCAACAACAGGCGAGGCACAGAAACCAGGGCTCAATACGCCGGGTCAGCGGACGGGATTGTGAGCCAATCCCCGAGACTCCATCAGCCTGACACTGAGATCGGTGTTATCGGGCCTGACTCGGGGCGAGCGAGTTCGCGACAACACTCGCGTATGCCGCCAGTGCCGGTTCGTTCGGGGCTGTTGCGGTAGCGGGCGACCTGCGGTACGGCGGGATGCATTCAGTTGCGTGTCTCTGGGACTGGCGACCGGTTGCGAGAGATGGCCCGTCGTGGCAGGTGTCTGAGGGAGAGGCCGCCGCTCACGTCGACGTTTCGCCCGCACCGCGCCGGCGGGATCCGCGCGTGACATTCGTGACGCACACATGTAGGTTCGAGGTGGGTCGGTAGGGGGAGCTGTCGCTGGCCCTCATCAGAATGGGGGGCACCATCATGGGTGTCATTTCGCTCAACGGGTTCAAGACCGAGCCCGGACGTTTGGCCGACCACCTGGCCGCATCGATGGAGGCCTTGGGTCTGCTACGTGGACTCGGCGCGCGAGCAGTCGTGCTGCAGGCGCTGGCGGGAGGTGACGTCGGAACTATCGCCACATCGCTCAACTACGCCGACTACGCCGACTACGTCAACTCGGTGCAGAAGATCCAGACCGACGGCAAGTGGCAGGAGTTCTGGCTACGTGCTTCAGCAGGTGGCTCGGCTACCCAGGTCGAGAGCTCGCTGTTCAGCGACCTCGACCCCGGCTTCCAGCCCGACCCGGATCGTCCGCTCGGAGTCGTCATGGCAACGCAGTGGCGCGCAAAGCCCGGACGCATGGCCGACTTCATTGCCAAGGTGATCGGCTCCCACGAGCACGTCCAGCGCATGGGCGGCACACCCAGAGCTCTGCAGTCGGTGATCGGAGCGCACCCCATGACGACAATGGTGGTCGTGACCTTCACCGACCTCGATGCCTACGGGGCGTACGCCGACCGGATTGCCGGCGACGCTGGGTGGCAAGAATTCTGGGCTGGCGCGATGGCTGACCCGACCGCCGACATGATTCGAAGCGGCCTCTACGTCAACATCAGCGGCGACTGACCGTCCTCGACCGGTCAACTGCTGGGCGCACGACGGCGCGATCGCGGGTTCTGGCTCGCGGCGGCGCGGTCCAAGCGTCCACCCACATCGGCAACGGGTTCTTCGTCGATTCACGCGCCGTGGCTTCGCGGGCGGCGAGCTCGGAACGCGTACAGTCGGGACGGTGGCGCGGGCGGTGATTACGGGGCACTCGGCTGGGCCGTGGTGCAGCGCAGGGAGAGGTCGGTCGGGCGCCGGATGTGTGAGACTCGGGTCGTGACCTTTCGGAGTCTTCGGGCAGGGGAGGTATCAGATGCGTGCCGACAACCTGATCATCATCGGGCTCGCGCTGGTCGCCGTGGCCTTTTCCGCTGTGGCGATCCTGCGACGGGGTCGGCTCCCGATCCGGGCATCCGCACCCTCAGGTAGCGGGGTCGATGGCCGTCCAGGCTCGCCGGTTCGCTCCGAGCGCTTGGTTCGGTGTGCTCGGCGGGGATCATCCGCGGTGAACCCGTCGCCGGGTTCGTGAGGAGCGAAACCCTTGATGGGTGCCTGCGAGCCACAGCCGGCATGGGGGTGTCCCGGCCATTCGCTGCGCGAGCCCACTGTTGGGGTCGGCGGTGTTGGGGTCGGCGGTGTTGCCGACGCCTCCGTAACGGTGGGCAACTGGTGAGGCCTTGTCAGCCCCGCCGTGGGTGGGTAATGTGATGTAGCGGCCACCGGCCGCTGACGCTTGCTCCGGACCTTGGCACGAGAACCGAAAGGGGCCTCTATTGTACGCCAATCCTCCCTTGCATCGCATGCTCCTCTCAGCCAGCGCCGCGAGTTTTGTCGTGGGTGCGGTCGTGTGCGCTGCCCTGTTGCTGTACGCCAGCTCGAACGGTGTGCCTCGGGTTGCGGCCGGTCTGTTGGTCGGCTCGCTCGTTGTCGCTGTCGCAGCCGGCAAGTACCTCAAGCGCCGCACCGCCTCCAGCGGGCCGGAACGTTCTCGCGCCGCCTCGCCGTCACAGCTGCCGATACCGACGCCGTACCTGCCGCCTCGGCAGCTATTCGACGACTACTGGTATCCGGCGGCAGCCACCAGAGACACTGCGGGAGCAATACTCCGCAGGCCCGGCCGTGATCGCGACGTCGCACGCCTGAATACAGTCTTCAAGTCCTCAGACGCAGCCAGACAGGCACGCTTCCAACGGGAGATGGACCGTGTTCACCGTCCTGGCAGAGGGCCAGCGTGATGCTCGGCGTGGTTGCGCACCGGATCGCCGCGCGCCGACGCCCGATTTCCACGAGTCCACAGGGACGCACGCTCGTCGCTCCGCCCTCGTCAGAGCCTTGCGTCCCTGGTCAGGGTCGGTGTGTCGCGCGGACGTTGTCCTCTTCACTTTCATAGCCTCGGCGACGTTGTAGCGGACGAAAAACCCGCGCTCCGCCGTAGCGCCAGACCCCCGCCCATTGCTTGAGTGCCATGGAAACGATGCCTTGTGTCCGCGTCCTCCTCGACGCGCGGGTCACCAGGGAAGTGGTCGACCATCGCGGGTGAAGGTGCCGGTCGGTGCGTGCACGGGTTGCAGTGCGGCGGTCACGATGCTTCGAGCGCCGTCAGCGACGGGTCTCGCTCCCATTGAGTCCATCCCTGGTGCGGTGGCGGTGAGCCCAGGATCGACGGCGTCGACGCGGATCCCGGTGGGTTCCAGTTCGGTGGCGAGCTTGACGGTGAGTGCATGGAGCGCCGCTTTGGAGATGGCGTAGCTGGCCGATGCGGGATTGGTCGACAGCCCGAACGCCGTGTCGCCGTGGGATCCGGATCCGCTGCCGACGTTCACGATCCGTGCGTCGTTGGAGCGGCCCAAGGCTGGCAGCGCCGCCTGGATGACGCCCCAGGTGCCGAACAGGTTCGTGTCCATGACTGATCGGGCCGTTGTCAGGTCGGCCGTTGTGGCGGTCTCGGTCCAGTCGGCGAATGCTGCGGCGTTGTTGATCAACATGTCGAGTCGCTCACCGTCGAGCGCCCGCTCGAGTTCCGCGATGCTCGCAGGGTCTGCGATGTCGAGTTTCAGGGCTCTGGTCCGCAAGCCTTCGGCACACAAGGTGTCACTCCAGGATGTGGCGGCAGCGAGGTAGCGGGCGGTGATGATCACCTCGAAGCCCGCCTGTGCGAGCTGTCGCGCCACTTCGGCGCCGATCCCCCGTGCCGCTCCAGTCACCAACGCCACCCTGCTGTCGTTCATTGCCAGTCTCCTCCAATCGTCTCGACGAGACGCATCGTCTCGCTCGACAGTATGCGACGAGACGCTACGTCTCGTCAAGTGCTACTCTTCTGCGATGGCGCAGCAGCCCGATCCGGGACGTCGCAACGAACAGAGTCATCGGGCGATTCTCGACGCAACGGTGGTCCTGCTCGAAGAGGTCGGGTACCGCAAACTCACGATCGAAGGAGTCGCCAGGCGCGCCGGAGTCGGCAAGCAGACGATCTACCGATGGTGGAACGGTTCCAAGTCAACGCTCGTGCTCGAGGCGTTCACCCATGCGAGCGACGAGCGCGTCGAGCCCCCTGACACCGGAAACGTTCGGGACGACCTGCTCGCCATAGTCGAGCCGGTGTTCGCGCTACATCCCGATCTGCGCACCGGCACCGCACTGGCGAACAAGACCCTCATGGCCGAAGCCCAACTCGACGTGGACTTCCACCCCCACTACGCCGATCTGCACCGCCACTGGTGGGGACCGCTGCGCGCCGCCGTGGAGAGGGGCGTCGCGCGCGGTGAACTGCGCAGCGACACCGACGCCGGCCTTGTCGTCGATGCACTGCTCGGCGCGGCCTGGTACCGGCTGTTGCTCGAACACGCACCACTTGACAAGCGCACTGCCGTGACGCTCGTCGACATGATCCTCACCGGAATCACCGCCCCACCACCACTGAGACGTCGATGAGCCCTCACCTGAAACCCGACCTGCCGACCGTGGCAGTTGCGACGCGCGCCGAATGGCGCGCGTGGCTCGAACTCCACCACGTCACCTCAACCGGCGTGTGGGCTGTCACCGTCAAAAAGGCACACATCGCGTCAGGCGATGAGTACGTCGGCGCCGTCGACCTCAACGAAGAATGTCTCTGTTACGGCTGGATCGACTCGAAACCCGCACGCATCGACGAACGCCGAACTGCGCTGCTCTGCACCCCGCGCAAACCCGGGAGCGGCTGGTCGAAAGTGAACAAGGACCGCCTCGAACGACTCCTCGCCGACGGCCAGGTCGCCGCAGCCGGCCATGCAGCGATCGAGCGGGCCATGAGTGACGGCACCTGGAACAAGCTCGACAGTGTCGACCTCCTCGAGATACCCGAAGATCTCGCCAAAGCGCTCGACCAACTACCCCCCGCACGGCGAAACTTCGAGGCATTCCCGCCCTCGGCGCAGCGAGGCGTCCTCGAATGGATCGGCTCCGCCAAGACCGACCCCACCCGTACCAAACGAGTGAACGAAACCGCTCGCCTGGCACAACGGAACGTTCGCGCCAACCAGTGGCCCAAGACCACCTGATCGACGGTGCTGATGCTGCCAACGCCTCCCACACTCCGTTTCGACAGCGCCGCTGGTCGTTGGGTCATCGGTGCGACGGTGCTGGGGTCGGGGATCGCGTTTCTCGATGGAACGGTCGTCAATGTCGCGCTCCCTGCGATCGGTGCCGATCTCGCGACGTCCTTGACCGGTTTGCAATGGGTGGTGAATGCGTATCTGATCACGTTGTCGTCCTTGCTCCTGCTCGGAGGCAGCCTCGGCGACCGCCTGGGCCGTCGCCGGGTGTTCGTCGTCGGGCTCGTCCTCTTCGCGGCGGCGTCTGCCTTGTGCGCCATGGCACCGAGCGCGGGCTATCTCGGAGCGGCGCGTGCTCTGCAAGGTGTCGGTGGGGCACTGCTCGTGCCGGGGAGCCTGGCGATCATCGCTGCGACGTTTCATCCCGACGATCGGGCCCGGGCGATCGGTGCCTGGTCTGGTCTGGCCAGCGTGACGAGTTCGATCGGACCGTTCGTCGGTGGATGGCTGATCGACTCGGCAAGCTGGCGGTTCGTGTTCCTCATCAACATCCCACTCGCCGCTGTTGCGATCTGGATCGCGATCGTGCACGTACCCGAGACGTCGTCCGGAACCCGTGACCCGGTGGACGTGCCCGGCGCCGTGCTGGTCACGACCGCCCTCGCCGCGCTTTCGTATGCGGCGATCGAACACGGCAGCGACCTTGCGCCGGTGGCGGCGGTCGCCGGCGCCATCGCGTTCGTTGCCTTCGTGCTCGTCGAGCATTACTCAGCGCATCCGATGTTGCCGTTGGGCTTGTTCGGTTCGCGCCAGTTCAGCGGCACCAACCTGACGACCTTTGCCGTGTACTGCGGGCTCGGTGGCGCAATGTTCCTCGTCGTCCTACGCCTCCAGATCTCAATGGGCTACTCGGCGCTGGAGGCCGGATCGGCGCTCGTTCCGTTCACGGCGATCATGGCCGTGCTCTCGAGCCGGGCCGGGGCGCTCAGTCAGCGCATCGGAGCACGGATCCCCTTGACCGTCGGCCCCGTCGTGGCCGGCGCAGGGATCCTGCTCCTCGGCGGTCTCGGACCTGGTGACACCTACCTGACAGGTGTGCTGCCGGGTGTCGTCACGTTCGGCGCCGGGATGGCGATCACGGTCGCACCACTCACCGCAGCTGTGCTCGGAAGCGTCAGCGACCAACAGGCAGGAGTCGCATCCGGTGTCAACAACGCCGTCGCCCGCTTCGCCGGACTCATCGCAGTCGCAGCCTTGCCGGCGCTCGCCGGGATCGGAGTCGGTGAACAGATCGCCGACAGCATCGCTGGCGGCTACACCACCGCCATGCTCATCGCAGCAGTGGCGACCGCAAGTGGTGGCGTCATCGCAGCGATCACCGTGAGGCGCACCGCGGCGGTGCAGCCGACTGCGCATCCTGACCCGACCCACGCCTGCGGCGACGCAGCACTGGTTCGACCACCCCAAACATTCGCAGCGCCGCCGACCTGACAAGAGCGTTCGGAGACACCCCGCCGCCTGCGAAGTGTCTCCGAACGCCGGTGAGGATTCGGCACTCATCCACGTGCGTCTGTAATCATGTAAGTATCCTGGTAGCGTCGCTGGTTCACCGACACGGAGTTGTCCCTTGGATGAACAGACTGTTTCGCTCATCGTTCCGATGGCCTGCGAGTCGCGAACGTGGGAACCTTCGCCATGACCGAGTTTTCTGACGTCGCCCTCGCTCCTCTGCCCGACGTCTCGGACGTTCGCCTCGGGCCGCCCACCGCCGACGAGGTGGTCGCCATTTCGAGGGGTGTCGCGGCTGTGATCGCTGGACCGGATGGGACCGTACGGCCGATTCAGGAGGTGTTGTTGGCGGCGACGTTCGAGTCGATGACGGGACATCGGGCCGTGTTCGAGGCATCTCCCACCGCAGTTTCCGATCTCGTCGACACGCTGCGGGTGCGCGACGCTGCCTTTCGGTCGCGGATCGTGCAACAGGCGATGCTCGGCGCGCTGGTCGTGGATCCGATCCCCGTGGAGGTGGTCGATCGTCTCCGACGACTGAGCGAGCTGTTGCAGGTCGAGGACGCGATGATCGGTGTCACCGCACAGCTCGCGGACGGGCAGTTCGAGTTGGCGGCCGTCGACTTCGATCGCAACGGGTATACCTCGGATTGGGACCCGACGAAGACGGTGACGCTTCATGCTTCGCGTCCGATCGACGTCCCGTGGGGAGAGGTCGGCGAAGACCCTGCGCTCGCGGCGAGGTGGGCCTCGTTGGAGTCGATGCCTGAAGGATCGCTCGGGTTGGCGGTGTCGCGCTTCTACCGAGCGAGAGGGTTCGTGTACCCGGGCCATGTCGGGTCGGTGTCGCCGTTGTTGGCGCAGCACGACTGGGTACATGTCTTGGCCGACTATGGGGCCACGATCGACAACGAGCTGGAGGTCTTTGCCTTCATCGCCCGCGCCAATGACGACCCGAAAGGTTTCAGCTTTCTTGCAATGGTCGTGAGCCTGTTCGAAACCGGTGTGTTGCAGTCAGGGGCCGGGTTGTTCACACCGGATATCGGCCATCTTCAGATCACCGGCATGCCCGCACGTGTCGCCGATGCCATGCGACGCGGGGCGCTGGTGGATGGCAGCGTGGACTTTCTCGCGCTCGACTGGTTCGAGCTTGCGCCGAGATCTCTCGACGAACTGCGTCGCGAATTCGGGATTGTCGCCAAGTCACCTGCAATCAGTTCGCCGGGCCCGTTCGAGCGCGGCGGAATGAACGAGTACCAGCTCGACGGAGGTCGCGCGCAAGCCGAGGCCCGAGGCACGAGCTACGAGACCTGGGGTGCCAGTCCCGCATGACGGTCCGCCTCACTTGGGCCTCCTGCACGTCGTGGTCGCTGCTCGGGGCAGCGCTGAGGCCGTCAATCCGTTGTCGGGGATGGACCAGGCGCCGGTTCGACTGCTCGATGGAATGTCCCAAATGCCAGCTCAGGGAGCTGGCATGTCTGTCGCGTCCGTTCCGGGCTCGATCTCGACGACGGATCCGGTGTGAAATCGCTGTGCGAGCTCACCGCTGATCTCGAGGTGTCGAAGGAGAAAGGAGCGCTCGTCGAGCCGCTTGCGGCGAAGCCAACCGGTGACTTCGTCGTTGCACTTGCTCGAATTGCACATCCCGCATGCGGGCACGACATTGGCAAGCGTGTATCGACCTCCGCGCGACAGCGCCAACACGCAGTCGCGCTGCAAGGGCGCCGTCGACTCGCCGCAATACGCGCACCCGCCCCACGCCGTCTGCAGCGCTGTCCACTGATCGGCGGTGAGGTCGTTTTCGACGCGCTGCATTCGCCGTTGGCGCCTCCTCGCCGCTCTAGCCTGGCGCGTACGTTTGGCGGCCATGGCCCCACGGTAAGTGCTCACGACGTCCAGCACGGGACGGCGGTCGCCAAACCCATCATTCGCCGCGCTGCCTGCCCCCATCGTCAGGAGCGTGACATCCTTCGGCATTTCGAGACAGACACGCAATCCCTTGAGGTTGGCGAGTCGGCGGCGCTCAGACGCGCTCAAGCCGCCGCGATGGACCGGGTGGCGGTTGCGTCTCGATTTCATCCCCAACTCGAACGACACCTCCGAACACGACCACACCCATGACTCCCGCCCGTCGGACCCATGTATGTGCTTCGTCCCGGTAGCTGACCTGTTTCAGGAGTCCGGGTTGGAACCCTTCGATCTGGGCGCAGGGGTTACGTAGACCGGTCACCGCGACAAGTGCCGTGTCGCCGAGCCGCAGCATTGTTCCAACGGCCAGATCGTGGACCTGTACTCCCATCGTCGTGATGTTCTCGCCGAGGTCGCCCGGTGACACCTGGTGCCCCTCGGCCGCCAGCTCGTCGAGCAGCTCGCTGGGGATGAGGTGAACCTGGCGGAGGTTGGGTTGGCTGGGGTCCGCG
>JBGTEH010000149.1:0-3583 GCA_041747915.1 Ilumatobacteraceae bacterium | reverse complement strand
CGTGCAGGCCTCGGTGAGCGTCGCCTTGGCGGCGGCCATCACCAGCGGGTTGCCGTTGTACGTGCCGAGGTGGAGCACCTCACCGGTCGTGATGAGTTCCATGTACTCGGCCTTGCCGCCGAACGCGCCGACGGGAAAGCCGCCACCGATCGACTTGGCGAGCGTGATCAGGTCGGGTGTGACGCCGAGTTTCTTGGTGGCGCCGCCGAGGCCAGCCGTGATGCCGGTCTTTACCTCGTCGAAGATCAGGAGCGTGCCGTACTTCGTGCAGATCTCGCGGACAGCTTCGAGATAGCCAGCCTGCGGCAGGCAGATGCCGATGTTCTCCATCACGGGCTCGACGATGAAGCAGGCGACCTGGCCGCTGGCGAGTGCGCGCTCCAACGCCGGGGCGTCGTTGAAGGGGATCACGATGACGTCGTCGATCGTGCCCTGCGTGATGCCCGCCGACTGCGGAACCGACCACGGCGCGTCGGCCGGACCGGCGGCGGCCACCGGAGGCTTGTTGGAGATCATGACCTCGTCGTGATGGCCGTGGTAGCCGCCTTCGACCTTGACGAGCTTCTCACGCTTGGTGACGCCCCGGGCGAGCCGGATCGCATCCATCGTGGCCTCGGTGCCCGAGTTCGTCGGGCGCCACATCGGAAATCCGTACCGCTCACCGAGCAACTCTGCGAACTCGGCATCGAGTTCGCAGGGGGTGACGTAGAGCGTCCCCTCATCGAGCTGCGCCGTCACGGCGGCGCGCACCGCCGGGTGCATGTGGCCGGCAAACAGCGCGCCGAAGCCCATGTCGTAATCGATGTACTCGTTGTCGTCGACGTCGATCATCCGTGATCCCGATGCGTGCTTGACGACGATCGGGTGGGGGTCGTACGCCTGGAAGCTGGACGGCACACCGGCGGGGAGTACCTTGCGGGCCCGTTCGGTCGCAGCTTGCGATCCCTTGGTTCGTTCTGCATAGATCCCCAGCTCACGCTCGGTGATCGCTTTCGCCCTGTCGACGAGCTCTGACGTGGTTGTCGAGTCGGTCACGGACATGAGATATCTGCTCCTGTTGATTCGGCCGACCGAGCGTCGGGCCGTGCCACAGCGTAGGCCGGTCGGCCGTCGGCCCGCTCCGCACGGCGCTCGGAGGCTCGGGTGGCTTCGTCCGGAGCGACGACCTGCGGTCAGAATGATCCCGTTCGACCCGCCGTCAGGAGACACCGATGAAGACCGCCGCCACCGACATGTTGGGGATCGAGTTCCCGATATTCGCGTTCAGCCATTGCCGTGACGTCGTCGCCGCTGTGTCGAAAGCAGGAGGGCTCGGTGTGCTCGGCGCCGTCGCCCACTCGCCAGAGCAACTGGAGATCGACCTCGCGTGGATCGAAGCCGAGATCGGCGATCGGCCCTACGGCGTCGACCTGATCGTTCCGGCGAAGTACGCCGGTGACGAGGACGGCGGGTACACGCTCGACGACATTCGCGCCTTGATTCCGGACACTCATCGCCAGTTCGTCGACGACATCCTGCGCCGCTACGACGTGCCGGAGTTCCCAGCCGACGAGGAGCGATCGAGCGGGCGATCGACGGCAGGCCACAACGGCGTCGCCCCGTTCAGCGCCGCTGCGGCCGGGCCCCAGTTGGAGATCTCCCTTGCTCACCGGACCGCATTCGTCGCGAATGCCCTTGGACCGCCCCCGCAATTCCTGATCGACCGAGTCAAGGAAGAAGGACGCCTGATCGGTGCGCTCGCCGGGCGACCCCAACACGCCGAGCGTCATCAAGCTGCCGGTGTCGATCTCATCATCGCTCAGGGGTCCGAGGCCGGCGGCCACACGGGTGAGATCGGCTCGATGGTGCTGATCCCCGAGATCGTCGACGCCGTCGACATTCCCGTGCTCGGCGCAGGAGGGATCGGGCGTGGGCGCCAGATGGCGGCTGCGATGGCGCTCGGCGCGCACGGGGTGTGGTGCGGTTCCGTGTGGCTGACCACCGACGAAGCCGAGACCCATCCTGTGGTGAAGAAGAAGTTCCTTGCAGCGACGTCGGCCGATACCATCCGCTCGCGCTCGCTGACGGGGAAACACGCCCGCATGCTCAAGTCCGCGTGGACCGAGGAGTGGGATCGGCCCGACACGCCCGATCCGCTCGGCATGCCACTGCAGCCGATCCTCACCAGCGAGGCGCAAGCGCGCATCAACAGGGCGGCGTACACGCACGGATCGGGTGCCGAGAAGCTCGCCAACTACTTCGTCGGCCAAATCGTCGGCACGATGAACCAGCCGAAGTCGGCGGGCCAGGTCGTGATCGACATGGTGACCGAGTTCATCGACGCCGTCGAATCCCTCGCCGGCCAACTCGAGTACTGATTCGCCACACCTCCCTTTCCGTTTGTGGCGCACATTCGGTGGGACGGGTCACCCAATTCGCGCCGCAAACGGATTACCCCAACCCCTCGTTTGTGGCGCACATTCGGTGGGGCGGGTCACCGACTTCGCGCCACAAACTGATGGATCGGGGGGATCAGCGGTCGTAGCCGGGGGCAGGCTCGCTCAGCTTGAACGCAACGCCTTGGTCGTCTTCGCAGACGGCTTCGCGCCCGGAGTCCCAGTTGTTGCTCTCGACGACGGTTCCACCGGCGACACGGACCCGCTCGAGCGCGTCGTCGAAGTCGCGAGCGGTGAACCACATCGCAATCTCACCGGGCTCGGTCGTGCCGAAGTCATTCGTTGTGGGTCGCAGTCCGATCGGCATCTCGGTGTTCTCGACATGGCGGCCTCCACCCTGCGGGCCGGAGAACTCCCATCCGAGAACGGCGCCATAGAACGCGGCGGCCCGCTCGACATCAGGCGACGTGAGCGTCATGTAGTAGGGCTCGGACGGGCCCCGCCGTGATGCCATTGCTTGCTCGTCGTAGACGGGCGTGCCGACGTTCCAGCGATGGCCGAACGGATCGACGATCCAGGCGCTGCGCGACCCGTGAGCCTCCTCGATCGGACGCTGCACAACCGCTCCGCCGCGTTCTGCCCGGGCGACGAACTCGTCGACCACGGCGACCTGGAGCACGATGCTGACCGAAGTCTGCGAGCCATCGCGTTCGGGCGCGACGACTCCGAGATCCGGGGCTTGGTCGCTCAGGTAGAAGCGCGCGCCGGAGATGTCGACTTCGGCGTGGCCGACGCGACCATCCCACGGAATCACGTTGCTGACATTGGCTCCGAAGAACTCCTGGTACCACTCGATCGCGGCGGTGGCGTCGTGGACGCAGATGTACGGGGTGATCACTTGTGCCATGGTGCTGATCCTCTCGGTGAGGCCGGGGTTGGCCGGGTTGTCGATGTTCGAGGTGGTACCCGCGGCTCGAGCAACGCCGCGCAGGTCGAATCGCGCTGTCCGGAGGCCGGCCGCTGCGTCGAGCCCACGTTGCACGCGCTGGCGCAGACGGAGGGCGAAATCCGCGTCGACGTGTTCGTCGACGATGTCGAACTCCACAAGTCCCTCGAAGGGGTCGGGGATGTCGGTCATGCCGGGCCTCCTTCGTGTTGTTCGTAGATCGTTCGGAACTGCCGGCGGGCCCGAACGAGCAGCGTCTCGG
>JBGTEH010000148.1:0-1582 GCA_041747915.1 Ilumatobacteraceae bacterium | reverse complement strand
CTTGGCAGCCCGTACGGGATTCGAACCCGTGCCGCCACCTTGAGAGGGTGGTGTCCTAGGCCACTAGACGAACGGGCCAAGTAGCGATCGGCCACGATATCAGGCGGGCTCGTCATCCCACCCGGCGACGCTCGGGGAGCGACCTTTCGAGACCAGAACCACGAATGCCGACCCTCGAGCTCGCTCGTAGCGTGCGGGTCGGCGATCGATCAGAGCTGGGGTGCAGGGACTCGAACCCCGAATGACAGTACCAGAAACTGCTGTGTTACCAATTACACCACACCCCATGGTGTGACGGTCGTTCGACCGGTGCGGCACGGGATTGTATCGGCCGCGACGGACGGGGCCACTCAATCGGTGAGCGCACTCAAGCGTTCGAAGCCGACGAGCCGCCCGACCGCCACGCCAGCGGCCTCGCCCAGTTCACGGCGCAGTTCACGGGTTCCCGACACGACCGACGTCGGAGTCGGCGACACGAACGCTCGGAATCCGACGCTCTGCGCGATCAGTCGGCTGCGCTGTGCATGGTACGGATCGGTGACGATCAGGATGGAGTCAATGCTGTCTTCCACCAGCACCTCGACGTTGCTCAACGACTCCCACGTGGACGAGCCGTCACCCTCGAGCACGATGGCAGCGCTGGGTACGCCCCGCTCGACGAGAAAGGCCGCCGACGCGTCGGCCTCGGTGAAACGATCTCCCGGCTGGTTGCCTCCCGTCACGACGACGCGAGGGGCAAAACCGTCGGTCCAGAGATCCACCGCGTGATCGAGCCGGGCCTCGAGCTGCGGTGAAGGACGACCGTCGTACTGGGCCGCCCCCAAGACGACGATCGCATCGACGGCACGCGCCTGATCCGACCGGCCGACCGACCACACCTGCCAGAACGAGAACGCCAGAGAGGCGCACCCGAGCGCCGCGATCACTGCGACGATCTGAACGACTCGACGACCGAATCGACGACCGGCCCGACGGTCGGGCAGAACCGCCAGCTGCACCGGCGTCGGATCGGGTACGACGCTGGTCGTCGGATCAGGGCGCACCATCGGCGCACGCTCGGCCACGGGCAGAACCTCACCACTTCGCGCATACTGCTCGCCAACCGACACGTGCGCTTCGACCGCCTCGATCAGCTGTCGATCGCGGAGCCGTTGCTCGTCGGAAGGGAGTTGAAAGTCGTCGTCCGACATCGTCTCACACGCGCGATCGCTGACTTGCGTCGCGGAGTCGGCGAAGCGTCTCGTCGCGTCCGAGCACCTCCATGGACTCGAACAACGGCGGGCCCACCGAGCGACCCGTGACCGCCACCCTGATCGGTGCCTGTGCCTTGCCCAGCTTCATCTCATACTGGGTCATCACGTCCTCGAGTGTCACCTTGAGGGCATCGGCGCTCCACATCTCGAGCGCGCCATAGGCGCTGATCACGCCATCGACGAGCGGTTTCGCCCATGCGGGCCCGAACGCCTTGTCCCACGATGCCTCGTCGTACGCCACAGGCGATCCCTCGGGCCAGTAGAGGAAGTCCACCGTGTCGGCCACTTCACCCATCGTGGTCAATCGCTGCTGGATGTGTGGTGCGATC
>JBGTEH010000147.1:0-6788 GCA_041747915.1 Ilumatobacteraceae bacterium | reverse complement strand
ATTGCGGCCGGGGCGGCGACGACAGCCGAGTTCGGTCGCCAGTTCGTGCAAGCGTCGGCATACGGCGACGAGGAACGCTTCGCGCTGCGCATGCCGGTCGCCGCGGGGAGTGCCGCCATCGTCAGCTGGCTCGTCTGGGCCCCCGCATTGATCGCGGGACCTCTGATGCTCGCCGCCGAGCAATGGATTCTCGGCGGAGTGCTGGTCGTCGTCGGCGCGGCCGGCGGTGTGTTTCTCGGCCCGCGGTGGCATCGGCTGTCTCAACGCTGGTTCGTGTTCGTTCCGGCCGGAGTGGTGCTGCGCGACCCAGTGGTGCTCGCCGACACCCTTGCGCTTCGTACGGCCCAGGTGGCGCACATCGGACTTGCCCGCAGCGATACCGCTGCGGCGGATCTGACAGGGCCCGCCAGCGGCTATGCCATCGAGATCACCACGACCGAGTCGGTGACGGCGGTGTTCGCGTTCACGCCCAGCGAACCGAACGGACGGGCGATTCACCTCACCTCGTTCCTCGTCACCCCGAGCCGGCCCGGCGCCGTCCTGCGCTCCGCCGCCCGCCGCAACATCCCCGTCGCCTGATCCGCTACCCCTGAAGCGCCCACCCCTTCCGAAACATGCGGTGAATTGCCCGCTCAGCGGGCTGGATCGCGCATTTTTCGGGTCTCAGCGGCAGATGCCGCCGCCGAGGACGCTGGTGTCGCTCTGGTCGTAGAAGACAACGCTCTGTCCGGGAGCGATCCTGCGCTGGGGCCGCAACCACGTCACCGTGACGGCCTCGCCATCGACTGCGATCGTGGCCGGGCGAGGCTCGCCATGCGCGCTGCACTGCACGAGCACCGACCCGTCGACCGGCCGGTCGACCCAGGTCACGGCATCGACCGCGATCTCTTTGCGCAGGAGATCGGCTTCGTCACCGACGGTGACCGTTGCCGAGTCGACATCGACGTCGACCACATAGCGCTTGGGACCGCCTCCCGAAAGGCCAAGGCCCTTGCGCTGACCGATCGTGACGAGCTCGATCGAAGCGACCTCGCCGACGTGGGCGCCGGCGGTGTCGACGACGCTCGCGCGTCGCAGTGGAATTCTCTCGCCGAGGAACGTCGTGCGACCTCCGGTGGAGGTGATGAAGCAGACATCCTGGCTGTCGGGCTTGTCGGCCGTGCGCAGGTCGATCGACCCGGCGAGCGCACGCACCTCGGCCTTGAGCATCGCGCCGACGGGGAACATCGTGCGGGCGAGCTGCGCCTGGTCGAGCATGTGGACGACGTAGCTCTGATCCTTGTCGGGGTCCGCGCCGCGATCGAGCGTATGTGCGCCGGCGGGCGTGCGCCCGATGCGGGCGTGGTGGCCGGTCGCAACCGCGTCGAAGCCGAGGAGGTCGGCGCGCTCGGCGAGCCGTGCGAACTTGACGGACCGGTTGCATTCGATGCACGGGTTCGGTGTGGTGCCGCGGGTGTGGGCATCGATGTAGGGCGCAACGACGTGCTCGTCGAAGTCGTCGGCGAAGTTGAACACGAGGTGGTCGATCCCGAGTTGCTGAGCGACGCGGCGGGCGTCGTCGACGTCGGACACAGAGCAGCAGCCGGTGTCGCTGTCGCCGCCCCACAGCTTCATCGTCACGCCGACCACCTCGTGGCCAGCTCGTTGAAGCAGGAGCGCGGCGACCGACGAATCGACCCCGCCACTCATGGCGCACATCACCTTCATCGGCGCAGCCGATCGACAGCGGACGCGATCACGTCGATGGCGCGATCGATGTCGGCCTCCGTTGTCGTGTGGCCGAGCGTGAGGCGAAGCGCCCCGAGTGCCGTCGCGCGATCGACACCCATGGCCGCGAGCACGTGTGACGGATCCATCGCCCCGCTCGCACAGGCCGACGCGGCCGATGCACAGACCCCGGCCTCGTCGAGCAGATAGAGCAGCGCCTCGGACTCGACGCCTGCGATGCAGACGTGAGCCGAACCCGCGACCTTGCGGTGCGCTGCCACCGTCTCGACGACGCCATCGAGGCGATCCTGGATTCCCTCGACCAACCGGTCGCGTAGATCTCCGAGCCGTCCGGCTTCGACGTCACGTTCGGCATCGGTCGACGCGAGGGCGACTGCCGCAGCAACGATGCCCGCTGTGTTCTGAGTGCCACTTCGACGCTCACGTTCCTGTCCACCGCCGATGAGGAGCGGTTCGATGCGCGGGCCGCCGCGCTCGATCAAGACCCCGACACCCTTGGGGCCACCGAACTTGTGCGCACTCAACGACAGCAGATCGACGTGGGGTGTCACCTGCCGGAGGTCGAGCCAGCACGCCGCTTGCACCGCATCGGTGTGCAACAGCGCTCGTGGAGCGCAGCGTCGCACGATCGCTGAGACTGCGGCGATGTCGGTGATCGTTCCGACCTCGTTGTTCACCGCCATGACACTGACGATCGCGACATCGTCGTCGAGTGCGCCCGCAAGAGCGTCGAGATCGACGCTGCCTGCGCCGTCGACGCCCACGACACGATCGCCGAGGTATTCGACCACGTGCAACACCGCGTGATGCTCGGCGGCCGGGCACACGGCGACACCGCCGAGCCGCGCGACCGCCCCGAGAATCGCGGTGTTGTCGCTCTCGGTGCCGCAACCGGTGAACACGACTTCGTTGGGTCGACAGCCGACGACAGCAGCGACGGTGTCGCGCGACTCGTCGATGGCCTGGCGGGCCCGGCGAGCGAAGCGATGCGACCCCGACGGGTTGGCGTACAGATCGCCGAAAAACGGCATCATCGCCTCGATCGCCTCCGCCCGCATCGGCGTGGACGCGGCGTGGTCGAGGTAGGTGATCGCCGGCTCGCTCACCCCTCCAACGCTACCGCTGGGTGTTACGCCAGGGGTCAGACCCCGGCGTAACGCATAGCCTCCGGACAATGCGGGGTTACGACGATCGTTCGTACGGTGACGGCTTCGCCGACGTGTACGACGAGTGGTACGCCGACGTCACCGATGTCACCGCGACCGTTGCTCGAATGGTTGCGCTCGCCGGACCCGGTGGCCGCGTCCTCGAACTCGGAGTCGGCACCGGTCGACTGGCGATCCCGATGGCCGAAGCCGGACTGAGAGTTGTCGGCATCGATGCCAGCACGGCGATGCTCGACAAGCTTGCTGTGCGCGACACGTCGAGCACCGTCACCGTGGTCTGCGGCCACATGGCCGACGACCTACCCGACGGGCCGTTCGCTGCAGTGCTCGTTGCGTACAACACGATCTTCAACCTGCGCGAGGAGGCCACGCAACGACGATGCTTCGTCGAGGTCGCGGCCCGATTGAGCCCCAGCGGATCATTCGTGGTCGAGGCATTCGTCCCGGACGCCGATGGCCGCCAGCGAGGCTCGAGCGTGTCGGTGCGAACCATGGCCGTCGATCACGTGGTGCTGTCGGTCTCCATCGACGACGCCGACGCCCAACGGGCCGACGGACAGTTCGTGCACATCAGCGAGACCGGCGGCGTGCGCCTGCGGCCGTGGTCGCTCCGATGGGCGACACCGTCGCAGCTCGACGACATGGCCGACGGCGCCGGATTGGCCCTCGTCGACCGCTTCGCCGACATGACCGGAACTCCGTTCACCGACGACAGCCCCCACCACGTCTCGATCTACCAGAAGCGATAGCCCCCTCGACCCGAAATGTGCGCTGTGGTGCCCGCTCAGCGGGCACCACGCCGCATTTTTCGGATGGGTGACAGTTCGGATTGGAGGTCAGAAGGAGTGGTAGCCGCCGTCGATGGTGATGACGTCGCCGGTGTGGTAGCTCGAGGCTGCACTTGCGAGGTACACGGCGAGGCCGCCGAAGTCGGCGGGAACGCCCCACCGCCGCGCCGGCACACGAGGGAGAACCTTCTCGACGAAGCGGTCCCAGCCGAACGCGCCTGCGGTCATGTCGCTCTCGATCCACCCCGGCAGGATCGAGTTGCACCGCACACCGTGACGAGCATGCTGCACGGCGATCGCCTTCATCATCGAGTTCACGCCTGCCTTCGACGCGCCGTAGTGCTGCCCCGACTGCTGACCGAAGAATGCCGATCCCGACGTCGTGAACACGATCGAGCCACCGGCCTCGTCGCCCGACTCGGTCCGTTCGACCATGTGCCGTGCCGCCTCTCGCGCCGTGAAGAACGCTCCGTCGAGATTGACACGCATCACGCGACGCCATTCGTCGGCCGTCATCGAGACGAAGCTCGACGCCTGACCGCCGACGCCGGCATTCACGAAACACGCATCGATCCGACCGAGTTCGCCGATCGTGTCGGCCATTGCCTGCACGACCGCGTCCTCGTCGCCCACATCGCACACGATCGAGAGCAGCTCCACGTCGTGGCGGCCGAGTTGCTCGATCGCCGCGTCGTTCTTGTCGGGGTTGGTCCCCCAGATCGCGATGTCGGCACCATGGGCCGCCATTGCGTCGGCCATCCCGAGCCCGATACCACCGTTGCCGCCGGTCACGAGCGCAACGCGCCCGGTGAGATCGAACGGAGATTCCGAGGGCACGGCCATTGCCCGACTGTACGGGCCCGTCGTACTGCGACTCGGCAGCGGAGATAGCGTCATCTCTGCATGTACCTGGAGCGAGTCCGCCAGCCCGCCGACCTGCGCGACCTGTCGTACGAAGAACTGAACGATCTCGCCGGTGAGATCCGCGACTTCGTGGTGTCGGCGGTCTCCGATACCGGCGGACACCTCGGTTCGAACCTCGGCGCAGTCGAACTCACCCTTGCGCTGCACCGGGTGTTCGAATCACCGACCGACGCAATCTTGTGGGACACGGGTCATCAGGCCTACGTGCACAAGATCGTGACCGGCCGCCAGAAACAATTCCAACAGCTTCGCCAGCAGGGCGGCCTCTCGGGCTACCCGTCGCGCGAGGAATCGGTCCACGACCACGTCGAGAACAGCCACGCTTCGACGATCCTGTCGTACGCATACGGGATGGCGGTGGCCCGCGATCTCGGCGCCGACCACCACCGCCACATCGTGGCCGTGCTCGGCGACGGCTCGATGACCGGCGGCATGGCCTACGAGGCGATCAACAACATCGGCCACGGCAACAAGCGCGTCATCGTCGTGCTCAACGACAACGGCCGGTCGTATGCGCCGACGGTGTCGATGCTGTCGGCAAGCGTCCAGAGCCACGACGAACGCGCCAACCATCCGAGCGTCACCGACGTGCTGACCGAGAAGCTGTCGCACGCGCTCACCGACATCCGCCTCAACCCTGTCTACGTCCGCCGCCAACGGCGCCTCGAGGATTTCCTGCAGCATCTGCCGGTGGTGGGACACCAGGCCGGCTCGGCGATGGATGCCTTCAAGGCCGGCGTGCGCGAGTTCCTGCAGCCGCCGTCGTTCTTCGAAGCGCTCGGCGTTCGGTACGTCGGCCCGTTCGACGGCCACAACATCGAGGAGATGGAGCGCGCTCTCCACAACGCCATCGAGCTGTCGGCGGAAGGCCCGATCCTTGTGCACGTCCTGACGCAGAAGGGTCGCGGATACTCGCCTGCCGAGGACGACGACGAGAAGCACCTCCACGATGCGCCGGTCTTCGATCCGCTCGTCGGGCCTCCGAAGGCCGTCGCAACCGGGTACACCCAAGCGTTCGCGGAAGCGATCGTCAAGGAGGCCGAGGCTGACGCACGCATCGTCGCGATCACCGCGGCGATGCCGGGGCCGACCGGTCTGCTGCCGTTCCAGAACCGCTTCCCCGACCGGATCTTCGATGTCGGCATCGCCGAGCAGCACGCTGTCACAGGCGCCGCCGGGATGGCGATGGGCGGCCTGCGACCCGTCGTTGCGATCTATTCGACGTTCATGAACCGCGCCTGGGATCAGGTCGTGTACGACGTGGCGCTGCACCGCCTTCCCGTGATCTTCTGCGTCGATCGCGCCGGAGTCACCGGCCCCGATGGCGCGAGCCATCACGGCGTGTACGACATGGCGCTGCTGTCGAAGGTGCCCGGCATGCGCGTGCTCGCGCCGTCGAGCGCCCAGGAGTTGGCGCAGATGCTCCACGACGCGGTGACGCTCGTCGAGTCCGGTCCGATCGCCATTCGCTACCCGCGCGGTGCGGCCCGTCAGGTCACCGAGGCCGAAATCGGATCCGGCCTCTCGGCGCGCCGGGTCAGGCGCGGGAGCGACGCGTGCATCGTGGCGATCGGCAAGATGCTCGAGACCGCCGAGAAGGCGGCCGAGGTGTTGGCCGCCGACGGGATCGATGTCACGGTCTGGGACGCCCGCTGCTGCGCGCCGCTCGACGGCGACATGATCGCCGACGCGTCCGCGCACGCCCGACTCGTCACGATCGAGGATGGAATCCGCGACGGAGGCATCGGTATGGCCATCGCCGACGCCGTCGCCTCGTTGCGAACATCCACCGAGGTCACCGTGCTCGGCCTGCCGACGAAGTTCATCCCCCACGATCCGAAGTCGTCGGCCATCCTCGCCCGCTTCGGCCTCGACGTCGACCACTTGGTTGCCGTCGTCCGCGACGCCTGAGCACGACCATGGCGTTCACGCCGATACACACCGAGCGCCTGCTGCTACGTCCGATGCGCGTGTCGGACGCCGACGCACTGTCGGCCCGTCGCAGCGACCCACGCGTCGCCCAGTACCAGGACTGGAATGCTCCGTACTCGATCGAGAGCGCACGGGAGTCGGTCGCGGAGGGGCTCGACCTCGACGGCCCCACGAGGAGCGAGTGGTGGATGCTCACGATCGCCGATCGAGCGGACACCGACGTGTTGGGCGACCTCGTCGTCCATCTCAC
>JBGTEH010000146.1:0-7206 GCA_041747915.1 Ilumatobacteraceae bacterium | reverse complement strand
GCGGTGTTGGCACGTGTTGTAGAAGCATCGGATCACCATGTCGGTGCCGCGCACGATCAGCAGTGGCACCCCGAGGTCGTCGAACGTGAAGTAGTCGCCGGGGCCGGCAACGTCTTCGGCGCGGCCGGCGATCACCCAGGTGCGCGGCCACAGGTACTGCTGTTCGAGCTCGTGGAACTCCATCGACGTGTGGCGTCCGGTCGGGATGTCGTGAAAGGCGGGGAAGTCGTCCGGCGGCGCAGTCCGGGCGAACTCGTAGCGCATGTCGTTCCTGATGCGCTCGATGAGTCGGTCGTCCATGTGATGTGTCGTCGGCTAGATCTTCGTGCGGGTCGCCCCGGCGGGCGAATTGGCGAACATCGCCTCGGAGTCGAACCCGATACGTCCGTCGGGCTGAACACGGATCACCACGCGACCCGGCGAGTCGAGGTGGGCAGCGAAGGCCGCTTGCGCCGAAGCGTCGCCGGGGCGGACCTTGGCGGCGAGCAGGGGGTAGAACCACGCCAGGGTGTCGGTGTCGTCGAGCACTTCCGCATTCCCCTTGTAGGTCACCGCCTGACTGATACCGATGTCGGTACCGCGACTCGTGACCGCCACCGCAACCCGCGGACGCGTCTCGATGGCCGGCACGCGCTTGCGTCGCCGCGTGCAGGTCAGCCAGAACGCACCGTCGTGGTAGACGAAGTTCATGATCACCCCCACGGGGTCGCCGGCGGTGGTCGTCCACATGAACGTGCACTCGGTCTGCCGATCGAGCAGAGTGGCCTCGCGATCGCCGGACAGCGTGAACATCGAGACGTCCTCGTAGCTGTCGGTGTAGTCGTCTTCCTGATCGCTCATCTCGTACGTCCTGCCCTCTTCGGCCTGAAGCCGGTGCCTGCCGACCGGGTAAGTTTCGCCTTCTGAGCATCGCAACGACGAAGGGGAGCGACATGGCCGAAACGATCGGTGACACATGGATCACCGACACCGGAATCAGTACACGGTTCCCGTACTACACCCGCGCCAATGCCGATGAGGTCGGCCCCGAACCGTTCAGCCCGCTCGGCTGGAGCCTCAGTTGGGCGAAGGGATGTGTGCCAGGCGTCGCGGAGGGTTTCGTGCGCTTCGGTGTGGTTCGTCGCGAGGAGTTCGCCGTCGATCCGCCCGAGGTGTTCGGGAACTGGGGCGGCTACTTCTACAACCAGCTCTCCTTGCCTCGAGTGATGGGCGTTCGGATGCCCGGAGCGACCTGGGAGGCGATCGATCTCGCCTACTTCGGCGATCATCCCGGCGTTCCGACCTACACACCGCACCCTGACGACGACGACGAGACGCAGAGCGCGAAGCTCGGCGAAACGATGGGGTGGGCGATGAGCACCACGTCGTACCCGGAGCAGGAGCGGGTCTCGGCGCTCGCATTCGGCCATGTCGCCGACCGGCCTGACCTCGCGACGTTGTCGAACCGCGAACTCGTTGCACGGGCTCGCCTGCTGGCCGGGCCCGCCCTCGAGGATGCTTGGACCGTCTACTGCCAGACCGTGCTTGCGGCATCGCTCGGCCCGGGAGCGGTGCAGGCGATCTGCGCGGCGATCGGACGTGAGGGCGATGCGGTGAAGCTCCTGACCGCGGTGGGCAGCGTCGAGTCGGCCGATGCGCCGATCATGATGTGGGAGATGTCGCGGACGATCCGTGCTTCTGCGGCGTTGACGGCGGAATTCGACGCCGGGCCCGGCGACTTGCTCGAACGCATCGCCGCCGTTGACGATCCGGGTACTGCGACGTTCATGAAGCAGTGGGACGAACTGATCGCGACGTTCGGCCATCGCGGTCCGAACGAATGGGACCTTCGCGCGCACTCGTGGACGACGCGCCCGTCGATGCCACTGGGAATGCTCGAGCGGATGCGGCTGCAGGACGACGCGAAGTCGCCGCTGCAGGCCCGCGCCCGCGGCGCTGCGGTCCGCGAGGAACTCACGATCGAACTGCTGGCGATCGTCGCCGGCGATGCCGAGGCCCACGGCGGCCTCCAGGCGGGCATCGCGTCGGCGGGTTTGTTCGCCGGTCTGCGCGAAATGGGCAAGAACGCCTGCATCCGCCTGATCCACGAAGCCAAGCTCGCGCTGATGGAACTCGGCACCCGGATGGTGGAGGCCGGCGTGATCGACGACCCCCAGCAGATCTTCATGCTGCTCGACGACGAGGTCGACGGATTCCTCGACGATCCGGCGTCGATGGCGCAGACGCTGCGCAGTCGTGACGCAGCGTTCCACGTGCTGCAGACGCTCGAGCCGCCGTACATCGTCAAACTCGAAGACGGTGTCGCTCCGATCTCGACCTGGCCCGTGCGAGGGGCGAGCACCAACGCATCGGCCGTGGTGGGCGAGGTCTTGCAGGGAGCGATGGGGTCGCCAGGCGTCGTTCGTGGCACCGCGCGGGTGATCCTCGATCCGTCGGATGCCGGCGCCATCGGCCCCGGCGACATCATGATCGCTCCGACCACCGATCCGTCGTGGGTGCCACTGTTCCTGTCGGCCGAGGGTGTCGTCGTGAATGTCGGCGCAGTCGGCAGCCACGCGGCGATCATGTGCCGCGAACTCGGAATCCCGTGTGCGGTGTCGGTGATCGATGCCACCGATCGGATTCCCGACGGTGCCTCCATCGAGATCGACGGCTCGACCGGCACCGTCACGATTCTCGGCTGATCGGGTGAGTGAGCCACCCTGGGTCGACGAATTCCTCGCCGAACCCAACGACGCCGTGTTGAGCGTGGTCCTGGGTTCGGGCCGGGCGATGGGAACGCCGGTGTGGTTCATGTGGGTCGATGGGGTGGCGCGTTTCCAAAGCCCGACGACGTCGGCCAAGACGGCAGCGCTGCGCACCACCGGCCGCGCCAGCCTGTGCGTGCACGAACAGCCACTGCCGGTCGCCCGATATGTCACGCTCGAAGGGCCGGTGGCCGAGGTGGCCTTCGACCTCGACACCGACATCGGCGTCGCGGCATCGCACTACCTCGGTGAGGGCGCTGCCGCTTTCATGGTGCACATCGAGCAAGCGCTGGCCGCCGGGCGACGCTGGGCCAGCTTCGAACTGACACCCGCATCCGTGGTCGCCAGGACCCAGACCCTCGAATGAGACGCGGGGTCAGACCCCGCGTCTCATTCTGGAGCGTTCGGGTCGGACCCGGGCGTGCCGGGTGAAGCTACGGTGGCGCTGATGTTGAGCGAGAACTGGGCGACGTTGTGGGAGGCGTTCGCTGATGCGCAACCCGATCAAGTGGCAGTTGTCGTCGGCGAGCAGTCGCTGACATGGGCGCAACTCGACGGCAACGCGGCGCGCCTCGCCGGCGCCCTCGGTACACGCGGGGTGGGGCCGGGGACGCGCATCGCACAGCTCATCTTCAACTGTCCCGAGTATCTGGAGTCCGCGTACGCCGCATTCAAACTGAGGGCCACACCGGTCAACGTCAACTACCGGTACAAGGCCCGCGAGATCGCGTACATCTGCGACAACGCCGGCGCCGAGGTACTGGTGTTCCACGGTTCGCTCGGGGACCGTGTCGCCGAGGCCGTTGCCTCGATGCCGTCGGTCCGCATCCTGCTGCAGGTCGACGACGGCACACCGCTCGTCAGCGGCGCGGAGTGGTACCACGAGGTCGTCGCTGCGGCGGACCCGGCCGATCGCATCGAACGCTCGGGTGAGGACACCCTGATGCTCTACACCGGTGGCACCACCGGCAACCCCAAGGGTGTGGTGTGGCGCCACGTCGACCTGTTCGGTGCACTCGCGTACACCTCGTACGCATCTGCGGGCATCGAGATCCCCCACGACCGCCGCCGATGTCGGCGGGATTGCCGCCGAACTGCAAGCCAGCGGACGAAGCCCGGTGATGCTGTGTGCGCCGCCGCTGATGCACGGTACGGCGCTCTTCCTCGCCATCGGCGCGTTCGTGATGGGTGGGTCGGTGGTGCTCCTCGGCGGCCGGTCGTTCGACGCCGACGAACTCTGGCAACTCGCCCAGCATCACCGGGTCACCCAGATTTCGCTCGTCGGCGACGCGTTCGCGAGGCCGCTCAACGAGGCACTCGATGCAGCCGAGCGCGACGGTGCGCTGGCCGACCTGTCGTCGGTCACACGCATCGTGTCGACCGGGGCGACGCTGTCTGCCGAGCAGAAGCGGGCCTTCCAGCGGCGACTCCCGAATGCGGTGATCTTGGACATGATCGGCGCGTCCGAGGGTGGGCCGTACGCGATCTCGATGACGATGCCCGGCCAGGAACCGCCCGAGACGGCGATCTTCACGGCACCGCCCAACGTGGTCACGATCGATGCGGTGACCGGCGAGGTTCTGCCGCGCGGCTCCACCGAGCCCGGCATGCTCGGTGCGGCCGGGCCGATGCCGACGGGCTACTGGCACGACGACGCCAAGACCGCCGAGACGTTCCGCACGATCGACGGGGTTCGTTACACCGTGCCCGGAGACTTCGCGACGATCGCCGAGGACGGCACCGTCACGCTGCTCGGACGTGGTTCGGTGTGCATCAACTCGGGCGGCGAGAAGATCTATCCCGAAGAGGTGGAGGTCGCGGCGCGGAGGCACCCGAACGTGATCGACGCCAACATCGTCGGCGTGCCCCACGAACGGTTCGGCGAGACCGTCGTGCTCGTGTGTTCGGTGTCGGCGCCGACCTCGGCTGACGACATCATCGCGACGGTGAAGGCATCGCTGGCCGACTACAAGGCGCCTCGCAAGGTGGTGTTCGTCGACGAGGTGTACCGCGCTCCGAACGGCAAAGCCGACTACCGCTGGGCCCGCGAGCAGGCGACTTCGGTCAACTGAGCGCTGCGCCCCACCACTGCTCGAAGTGGGGGAGCACGGCCCGATCGACGAGTTCGACGATCAGGCCGCTGGGTGGCTGCAGGTAGGTGAAGATGCCGACGCCGTTGCCGGCGCCCGGGTCACACTGGGCACCCACGAGCGTCCAGCCGAGCGCCACCAGACGGTCGGTCTCGGCGCCGACGTCGTCGACCCATACTCCCTGGTGGTGTGCGCCTGGTTGATCGTTGCCATCCCAGAACGATCCCCTCGTACCTTGCAGCAACTCGATGTGCTGGGGTCCCTCGGCGGAGTACGTGTACCGCAGGTGGATCTCCTGAAGTCCGTCCGTGGGCGACCACAGCGACTGGGCCGGGTTCTCACGTACTTCGGCCCACGTGACGCCGAGACTGGCGCCGAGTTCGTCCATCGCAGCGTCGAGATCGGGAACCCTGACACCGAGGTGGAAGAGGTCGGTGTAGTCGATCACTTGGCAACGTCCAGTGCGTCAGGATCGGCGAGCAGCTCGACGATCGTCTTGCAGAAGGCTGCAGCCGGAGCACCGTCGAACGCTCGATGGTCCCAGGTGAGGCTCAGCGTGAGTCGCTTCGTGGTCGACACCTTTGCCTTCTTTCCCACGATCACG
Source organism: Ilumatobacteraceae bacterium (assembly GCA_041747915.1). GTDB lineage: Bacteria > Actinomycetota > Acidimicrobiia > Acidimicrobiales > Ilumatobacteraceae > Sva-07. The sequence goes on along the minus strand of JBGTEH010000146.1, from coordinate 1,765 downwards.
TCGTCGCGGAGGCGCCCGACGCCGAGGATGGCCGTGTTGGGTGGGTTGATCACCGGGGTGAACCCGTCGACACCGAACATGCCCAGCGTGCTGACCGAGAAGGTGCCGCCGTCCAAATCGCTGACTGCCAACGAGCCGGCGCGTGCCGCCTCGGCGAGCCGGGCCGATTCCGTGGCGAGTGTCGGGAGATCGAGCGACGCCGTGTCACGGATCACGGGGACGATCAGCCCACCGTCGAGCGCGACGGCCAGGCCGACGTGCACAGTCGGCAGCAGGGCCACGCCGTCGCCGGTGATCTGGGAGTTGACGACCGGGTGGGCACCCAGAGCCCGGGCCGCGGCAGCCACCACGTAGTCGGTGTAGCTGGGCGCAGCCCCGACCTTCTTGCGTCGATCTCGGTCGGCCACGACCGCATCGAGCGTGGCATCCATGAACAGCGTCAGTTGCGCCATCTGCTGGAGCGATTCGTACATGCGCCGAGCGATGGTGCCGCGCATCGCGGTCATTCGGACCGTCGACGTGGGCTCCTGAGTGGCGGCTTGCAACGACATGGGGGCCGTCGTACTGGCCCGTGCTGGTGGCGCCGCCGCCGTCAGCAGCGAACGCACGTGGAGGGCGACCGACTCCTTGGTGATGCGCTGCTCGTTCGGATCGGGCGCCACCGTGGCGAGGTCGACGCCGAGCAGGTCGGCGAGTTGGCGTGCCGCAGCCGTTGCCGCCACGTTCGTCGATGCGCTGCTCGGGGCGGTCCGCCCTGGGGCGGGAACAGGCGGCGCTGCGGCAGACGCGGCGGTCGCTGTGACGCCCTCGAGATCCTCCGACACGATCCGACCCCCGGGGCCGGTGCCTCTGACCGTGCGCAGATCGATGTTTCGTTCCTTGGCGAGTCGCTTCGTCAGCGGCGACGCGATCACACGTCCCTCACTCGGCACAACGTCCGGTGTCGCGGCGGTCGACTCGGTGGCCACTGGGGCGGGAAGCGGAGACGCTGCGACCGATTGCGTCGGTGTGCTCGTGGCTTGCGGTGCATCCTCGCCCTCGCCGAGCAACCATCCAATGCGCTCGCCGCAGGCGAACGTCTCGCCGACCTGGCCGAGTCGATGAAGGCGACCGGACTCTGCCGACTCGACGTCGGTCTCGGTCTTGTCGGTCTCGATGCGCAGAACTGCCGAGCCAGCGACCACGGTGTCGCCGTCGTCGGCGAACCACTCGGTGATGGTCCCCTCCTCCATCGTGAGTCCGAGTTTGGGCATGAGGAACTCAGTCGCCATGGGAGGCCTTTCGTGAGGGAGCGTCGTCGGGTACGTCGGTTGCGTCGAACCGTCGGTCGCCCGCGCCGATCGCGAGCACCTGTTCGACGTCGATCATTCTCGGCCCGGACGGTTCGATCGAGACGGTGATGGTCGAATCGGCGGAGACCGGGGTGGTTCGTTCTCCGTCGTAGGCGAGCACTCCGCCGCCCGGCAGGCCGATCGGCTCAGACATGGCCAGCGGTTCGACCGACGCGATGTCGACGGTCGCAAAGGTGCCTGGCGCCAGCGGGACGCGCACGCGTCGCTCGCCGGGGCCGAGGGTGATGAGAACGCCCAGCGCTTCGTCACGATCGACGGGATGCACGCGACCAGCGATGCTCGCCAGACCCGTGCTGGCCGGATTGGCGATGCACGCCACGACCCAGCGAATCGACGAGGGGTCGTTGACGGCGCGGGCGCCGACGAACGCTGTGTCGACGAGTGCGGCTTCGACCAGTGCGCACTCGCGAACC
>JBGTEH010000145.1:0-2176 GCA_041747915.1 Ilumatobacteraceae bacterium | reverse complement strand
GAGGCCCATGCTGGCGCGCACGCCGTCCATGTCGAACTCGACCGATGTCGGATCGACACCCAGCTCACGGCCGAGGCGTTCGCCGTGCTTCTGTGCGAACAGCATCGAGATGTTCGCCACCTCACCGAGGATGTCGAGGTCGGGCGCGAGCCGTGCGATCGCACCGTCGAGGAACACCATGTTCTTCACGTACAGCATCAGCTCCTTGGGGAGCTTGGCGCCATAGCCGAGCAGCGCCTTGACGACGCGCTGGACCTCCTTGACCATCTCCTCGCCCGAGAGGGTGGTCGGGTCGATGACCTCGTCGTCGAGGCGCAGATCGCGAATCACCGCGTCGAGGTCGGTGTCCATCGGCAGCGCGCCGAGGTCGCGCAGCGCTGCCATCTGCCCGCGGGTGTCGTTCGTGGTGGCTCCGAGCATGAGGCGCAGGAACGCATTGCGCCGATCGCCGGTGAGGCGCCCGACGATGCCGTGGTCGAGCAGCGCCGTGCGGCCGTCTGCGAGCACGAACAGGTTGCCGCCGTGCAGGTCGCCGTGGAAGATCCCCTCGACGATGGCACCCTCCATGAACGCGATCATCGCAGTGCGCACCACGTCTTCGGTGTCGATGCCGGCCTCCTGCATGCCGGCGACGTCGTCGAAGTTGAAGCCGTGGACCCGCTCCATCACGAGCACCCTGCGCGTCACGAGGGTGGGATGCGGGCGCGGGACGACGTAGCGGTCCTGGCCGAGGTTGTGCAGCATCGTGGCGATGTCGAGCATGTTGGCGGCCTCCATGCGGAAGTCGAGTTCCTCGACGATCGTTTCTCCGAACAGCTCGACGAGCGTCGGCGGATTGGCCAGCGCCGCCACCGGGATCCGTCCGACGAGATGCGGCGCCAGCCACGCCATCACCTTCAGATCCTTGCGCACGAGCGACGCAACGGTCGTGCGCTGCACTTTGACGACGACCTCCTCGCCGGTCAGCAACGTGGCGGCGTGGACCTGCGCGATCGATGCGGCTGCGAGTGGTGTCTCCTCGAAGTCGGCGAACACATCCTCGAGGCGCGCCCCGAGGTCTTGCTCGACGGTGAGGCGGACCACGTCGAACGCCTCGGGCCTGACCTGATCGCGACACTTCTTGAACTCGGCGACGAGTTCGGCAGGGAACAGCCCGTCGCCGGCGGAGATGATCTGGCCGAGCTTGATGTAGGTGGGTCCGAGCTTCTCGGCGGCGATGCGCAGGCGCCGCGAGATGTCGGCGCGGCTGGCCTCGGGGTCGGCGAACTGCTTGCGGCGCTTCTTCCAGATCCACGGAGCGACGGCGGTGCCGAGGCGAGCGACCACGGTGACGACCCGGCTGCCGGGCGGGAGCTTGCGAGGCCCGGTCAGTTCGGGAACCTCGGCCTGGGCCTGGCGACGCAGTGTGGCGGGCAGGGCGGACCAACTGATGTGATCACGGTCGAGCGCCCACGGGCCGTCGTCGGTGAACGACGCCCATGCCAGATCCGACGGGTGAACGGTCTCGGCGGCGGCGTGAGTCACCCCGACATGATGCCGGATTCTCGGGGAATCGTCGCCGCGAGGCAACATCGAGTGATGACCGATCGACCGTTTCGTGTACTGGGCCTCCAACAGATCGCCATCGGGGGCCTCGAGAAGGATGCGCTGAGCGGATTGTGGAGCGGTCTGCTCGGCGTCGCGAAGGTCGGTGACTACGTCAGCGAATCGGAGAACGTCGACGAAGACATCCTGAGGCTCGGCGAGGGTCCGCACGCGGTGGAGATCGATCTCATGCAACCGCTCGATCCAGAACGGTCACCGAAGGTTCACGTGCCGACGCTCAATCACGTCGGTGTGTGGATCGACGATCTGGCGGCGTGTGTCGACTGGCTCACCGGCCGAGGCATGCGGTTCACGCCTGGCGGCATCCGCAAGGGGGCCGCCGGACACGATGTGTGCTTCATCCACCCGAAGGGCAACGACGACACGCCGCTCAGTGGCGAGGGTGTGCTGATCGAACTCGTTCAGGCGCCGCCCGACGTGATCGCTGCGTTCGGATGACCGCTGCGGCCGGAGCATCGACGGGGCCGCTCGCCGGCGTTCGGGTCGTGGAACTCGCAGTGTGGGTGGCCGGCCCTGCTGCCGGTGGGATCATGGCCGACTGGGGCGCCGACGTGATCAAGGTCGAGTCATC
>JBGTEH010000144.1:0-1960 GCA_041747915.1 Ilumatobacteraceae bacterium | reverse complement strand
GACCAGCATTGTCTGCACGCCGTCGAGCATCGTCATCTTGCTCATCGAGCAGCCATGACAGCCGCCGCCCATCGTGAGGTAGGCCGTGCCCTCGCCGTCGTGGCCCACATACGTGACGAAGCCGCCGTGCGCGGCGAGCGCCGGGTTGACCTCGGCGGCCACCATCGCCTCGATCTCGGCCGACAGCTCGTCGTCGGCCGTGAGACCCTCGATCGATGGGGCCGACGGGCGATTCGGATTGCGGATCACGAGCCCTTGCGTGGGGGTGTAATCGAGTGTCCCCCCTGTCAGGAGTTCGACGTCGGCGCCCGGGATGATCACCTTCATGCCGTCGTGTGTGCGCACCTCGTCGGTGAACGCGGCGGTGAGGTACTCCTCGAACGACAGGTCGTAACGGAACTCTTCGCCGGGGTCGGACGCGATGGCGAGGCGCAGACCGAGCTTGTCGCCGTCGACCTCGTCGTCGCGCAACTCGCGTAGGTGGTCGAGCGCTTCGGGCGTCACCGAGATGATCGGGTCGCTGGCACCCGCTCCACCCGTGTCTGCGGCAATGGCTTCGAGAGGACTCATCGAGAAAAGGTTACCGCCGAGCGCGCGCGACCCGGGCCACAGCCGGGCCAACCCGGCCGCGATGGTTACGCTCCACGCGTGTCCGACGGCAGCAGTCCTGGGGTCAGACCCCAGATGTAACGGCGTCAGCCGCGGCCGACGAGGCGCCAATTCGCTCGCACGACGGTCTCGCGGTCGGCCCGTCGCAGCCGCAAGATCTCCACGCCGCGCCGCAGCAGATCGCTCTGATCGGCATCGGCCATGCACACCTCGATCGCGCACGACAGCGCCTCCGAGCTCAACGTGTAGTCGTGGGCCATGTCGTCGAGGCGCAACGTTGCCGCCGCGTTCGCGCGCGCGGCGGCCAGTGCGGCAGTGGTCGCCTCGTCGGCGGTCGCCGCGACCACGTCGTCGGCGTAGGCGAGCATCTCGGCGATCTCCTCGACCATCCACGCAATCTCATCGGCGCTGCGCACCGCGCACTGCTCGAGGATGATGTCGATCTGTTCGAGAGCGACTCTGGCAACCGCGCCATGGACCTCCGGGGCCACCGTGTGGGCCAGTTCGTTGCGGACATCGCGCAGCAGTTGAGGGGTGCTGGGGAACACGATCATGAGCTGGCTCCTTGCGTTGCGGCCATCGCCTCGATGGCGGCCTGCATCCCGATGATGGCGTTGATGAAGTTGTCGTGACCGAACGAAATCGAGCCGACCTGGAGAGCCGTCGTGGTCCCCGAGTTCTCCCCGAGTGCGAACTTGTCGAGCTGCGCACTGATCGGGCCGAGGATCTTCATCGACGACAGGATCGTGAAGTAGCCAACCGTCAGCTGGTTGACCTCGATCTCACTGAAGCCCGTAACGTCTCGATACGCAGCGAGGAAGGCTTCCGGATCGGCCGCGTACAGGTTCGGGCCAGCGGCGCTGGAGTAGATGTTGTACCAGCCGAGGTCCTCGCGTGGATCACCGATGGCGGCAAACTCCCAGTCGACGACCAGGTACTCGCCCGCCGGGTCGATCATCACGTTCGGAGCCTGAGGATCGCCGTGCGTCAACCGCAATGGCAGCGGTGGTGGCTTGTTCGCGGCGAGCCAGGCGGCGATGTAGCGCCACGTCGGATCGCTGTTCACACTCGATGCTTCGGCGTCGCGCCACGACTGCACCAGGTGGTCGATGCGGGCCTCCCAGCTCGACGGCCGCGCCATCGCATCCGGAAGCTGGTCGGGCGTGATGCAGTGAATCTGCCCCCATAGTTCGGCCAGCCGGGTCGGGTGGTCGCCGTAGTCGGTCATCTCCTCGATGACGGACTGCAGCGAACCGCCGGTGACATGGTCCATCACGATCGCCTTGGTGCCGAGGTGCTCACCCGTGGCGTCGTAGTAGCGCGCCGGTGGGATGGCGATCAGATCGAGCTC
>JBGTEH010000143.1:0-2891 GCA_041747915.1 Ilumatobacteraceae bacterium | reverse complement strand
GACTCCGATGACCGAGTTCGACACGACGACGCCGACGAACAGACCGTCTTGCGGGTTGCCCGAGATCACCACGAGGACGAACAACGTGAGCATGATCGCGTTCACCACCGTGAAGGTGTTCGCCACGATGATCTGGCCCAGAGTCCGATCCGGCAGGTCCGGCACCACGTTGACGTGACCGTCCGCGACCCGCGACGCCACCTCGGCGTCGGTCAGCCCGATGGTCACGTCGACACCAGCGAGGTCCATACCGGGCGCAGGGTAGCCACCACGATGTCACCGACGACGCGAGGTGATTCACTGGAGCGCGTGACCGCATCGACCGACGCGCTGATCGCCTTCGTGCGCGACTCGGTGATCGGGCGCGACGACGTGATCGACGGGCCCTACGGTCCGCGGCCGATCATCTACGCGGACTACACCGCGTCGGGACGCTCGCTCAGCTTCATCGAGGACTACATCCGTACGGTGGTGCTGCCGCTGTACGCCAACACCCACACCGAGTCGTCGGGCACCGGGCTGCAGACCACCCGCCTGCGCGAAGAGGCCCGCGACATCATCGCTCGCGCGGTCGGAGCGAACCGCAACGAGCACGCAGTGGTGTTCTGTGGCAGCGGCGCGACGCACGCGATCGCCAAGCTCGTTGGAGTGATGGGTCTGAAGGTCCCGTCGGCGCTCGAGGATCGCTTCGGGTTCGGCGCTGCGATCCCGAAGCAGGATCGCCCGGTTGTTTTCATCGGCCCGTACGAGCACCACTCCAACGAGTTGCCATGGCGCGAGTCGATTGCCGATGTCGTGATCATCGACGACGACATCGACGGACACGTGAGTCTCGATCATCTCGAACGCGAGCTGATCCACCATGCCGGGCGCTCAACTCTGATCGGCTCGTTCTCGGCCGCATCGAACGTCACCGGCATCATCACCGACACGGTCGCGGTCTCGACACTTCTGCACGAGCACGGCGCCCTCGCACTGTGGGACTACGCCGCAGCGGCACCGTACGTACCGATCGACATGGGGTCGAGCACATCCGGCAACCTCGCCTATCACGACGCCATCTTCGTCTCGCCGCACAAGCTGATCGGCGGGCCCGGCACGCCAGGCGTGCTCGTCGCGCGGCGCGAGCTGTTCACCAACCGGGTGCCCGAAACTCCGGGCGGGGGCACGGTGCGCTATGTGAGCACCGCCACACACGACTACCACCATCAGATCGAGCACCGCGAGGAGGCGGGGACGCCCGCGATCGTCGAGTCGATCCGCGCCGGGCTGGTGTTCCAGCTGAAGCAGGCGGTCGGCGCCGACGTGATCGAACAGCGCGAGTCGGCCTTCGTGCGCCGGGCCATCGCCTCGTGGGAGCACAACTCGAACATCGACGTGCTCGGCAGTCACCAGGCCGACCGGCTGTCGATCGTGTCGTTCGTGATCCGCTCCGGCGATCGGTTCCTGCACCACAACTTCGTCGTCGCCCTCCTGAACGACATCTTCGGCATCCAGTCGCGTGGTGGTTGCTCCTGCGCCGGTCCGTACGGACATCGGCTGCTCGGTATCGATCTCGAGCGCTCTCACGAGTTCCAACGCGAGATCAACAGGGGCTGTGAGGGCATCAAGCCGGGCTGGGTGCGCGTCAACTTCAACTACTTCATCGACGATTCCACCTTCGACTACATCGTCGAAGCGGTGAACCTGATCGCCTCACGCGGAGCGTCGTTGCTTGGTGCGTACGAGTTCGAGCCCGACAGCGGCCTGTGGCACCACCGCCGGGGAACTCGCGGACCAGCGATGAGCCTCGATGAGGTCTCCTACGACACCGGGGCGATGGTGTTCGAGAACCGTCGCCGTTGCACACCGATCGACCTTGCCCGTCATCTGAAGGCCGCTCACGAGCTGTTCCACTCGACGCCTGCTGACGAGGCGAGCTCCCGGCCCGAGACCAACGCCGACTTCGAACATCTTCGGTGGTTCCCGTACGCCGACGATGCCCGGCCTCGAGTCGACTGACCACCGTCACCTGACTGTCATACAACCGTCACATTCATGTACGCTCTGCGGCCGTGTCCACGACATGGCGAGATTCCCGCTCGGCCCTGCGTGGATTCGGCGCGCTCTCGCTGATCGTGGTGCTGTCGATCCTCGGACCGACCGTGATCTCCAATGGAGCGTCGGCGCAGGACCCCGCGGCCGTCAGGGCCGCACAGGAGATCCAAGCTGCTCGCGATCGCGCCAATGCCGCGTCGCAGGCCATGTTCGACGCCGAGTCACGCCTCGACACGCTCGATCTCGGGATTTCCGAGTCACAGGAGCAGCTCGCTGCGGTCGAAGCAGAGGCGAACGCGATGCGTTCGAGTCTGCAAACCGACGCGCAGCGCAGCTTCGCCAATTCCGGCAGCGCCAATCCGCTGCTGGTCGACCTCGAACAGGCCAACTCCGGGATCACTGCGCAACATCAGGCATCGGTCGCCCGCGGCGCAGCATCGGTGGAGCTCGACGACTTCGACTCCGTGATGAAGCAGGTCAACGAACAGCGCGCCGATCTCGAGCGCCAGAAGGCCAAAACCACGCAGGCCCGCGAGCAGTACGAGGCACTGAAGGCAGCCGCCGAATCGGAGATCGTCAAGCTCGCCGAGATCGAGAAGCAGCGCCTCGCCGACGTGGCCGTACAGCGCGAACTCGAACGCCAACGCAAGATTCGCGCCGACCAGGAGGCTGCTGCTGCGGCGGCGGCGAGCGCGGCGGCCGACGCTGCCGCATCGAGACAGGTGGCCCAGTTGGCCAGCACCGCAACGGTCCAGCCGTCGTCTGGATCGTCATCCTCGGAATCGCCATCGGGAGCGAGCGCGGCTGCCCCTGCTGCCCCTGCTGCTGCGCCTGCGGCGGTCCCGGACAACCCC
>JBGTEH010000142.1:0-11254 GCA_041747915.1 Ilumatobacteraceae bacterium | reverse complement strand
AAGATCGCCGACTACAACGAGGACGACGTGCGCGCCACCCGGGCCCTGCGCGACTGGCTGGTGACCCAACGTCCGGCCGGCGCGGCGTGGCGGACGGCGGTGCCCGGGAACGAGGAGCCGGACGTCGAACTCGACGCGCGGATCGAGGCGCTTCACGCGTTCGGGCCGGGCACGGTCGAGCACCTGATGGGCGACCTGCTCGGGTACTGGAGGCGCGAGCGTCAGGTGGTCAATGCCGACGCCTACCGCCTGTCGATCGCCGACGAGGCCGACCAGTTCGACTCCATCTCGGCGATCACCCGGTTGACGTTCCAGGGCCTCGAGCCGCAGTTCCAGAAGAACGGTAAGCCGACGAAGTGGCCGTGGGCGCGCTTCACGTTCCCGACGCAGCCGGTCGATCCCGACATCGGGAAGGGCTCGAAGTTGATCGTTGCGGTCAACGAACAGGAGTGGGTGTTCTTCCCGGTGACCGAGATCGACGCTGGCGCAGGTGAGCTGGCGGTCACCTGGGACGGCGACGCTGCGGAGAAGGCCGTCCATCCGACCTCGCTCGTGCACTACGAGTGGTTCCGCGAAGGAGCGAAGCTGACCGCGCTGGAGCAACTGGCCGACGAGATGCTGGCGAACCGCGCCGATCGGGTCGGCCATGCGATGGTGCGTCGGGATCTGCCGGCGTTCGAGCCTGGTCGTGGCCCCGACGGTGGCGTGTTCGTCGGCGACGTGCCTGCGATCTGCGCATGGGCGAGGGGCCTCGACCGGAGCTACGTACCGATCCAGGGGCCGCCGGGCACCGGCAAGACGCTCACCGGCGCGCACATCATCCGCACGCTCGTGAACGCCGGCATGCGCGTCGGTGTGACGGCGATGAGCCACGCCGCGATCGACAATCTGATGCAGGCCGTGGTCGAGCGGTTCGCCGACGAAGGCGATCCGGAGAACCTGCGGGCGGTCCGCAAGGCCAAGGACGGCTCGGTGCGCGGCGTGCAGTACCTCGACGACAATCAGAGGGTGGCGGGCGGTGACTTCAACGTGATCGCCGGAACAACGTGGCTGTTCGCGAGCCAGTCGATGCGTGACAACCCGGTCGACGTGCTGGTGGTCGACGAGGCGGGCCAGCTCGGCCTGGCCGACACGCTGGCGGCAACGATCTCGGCGACCAACGTGATCCTGCTCGGCGATCCGCAGCAGCTGCCGCAGGTGTGCCAGGCGAGCCATCCGGGAGGGTCGGGCGCGAGCGTTCTCGAACATCTACTGGGTGGCGAGCTGACCGTTCCGCCCGATCGTGGGGTTCTGCTGGACACGACGTGGCGGATGCACCCCGACGTGTGCGAGTTCATTTCCGAGATGATGTACGGCGGCAAGTTGCACAGCCATTCGACGTGCGGCGCCCAGTCGGCCGCGGGCCAGACGGGTTTGCGCTGGCTGCGCGCCGAGCACACGGGCCGTTCGACCGAGTCGCCCGAGGAAGCGGCGATCGTCGTCGCCAAGGTCGAGGAACTGCTCGGCCAAGCGTGGACCGACCAGCACGGCGTGACGCGACCACTGACTGCGCACGACTTCAAGGTGGTCGCCCCGTACAACGACCAGCGACGCTGCATCACCGAGGCGCTGCGGGCGAACCCGGCGACGAGGGGTGTCGACGTCGGAACGGTCGACAAGTTCCAGGGTCAGGAGGCCGCGGTGGTGCTGTTCTCGATGACCACGTCGTCGGCCGAGTTCATGCCCCGCTCGGCCGACTTCCTGTTCTCGAAGAACCGCCTGAACGTGGCGATCAGCCGGGCGCGGTGCGTGGCCTACCTGGTGTGCACCGACGAGCTCCTCGACACGAGGGCCCGCGACGTCGAGGAGATGGCCCTCATCTCGGCGCTCTGCTCCTTCGTTGAACGAGCCACCTGACTGCCGGATTCAGGGTTCCATCACCACCCAGCCACGGCGTTGGAGTTCGGCGGCGAGTTGCTGATCGGAGAACTTGCCGAGCTGCGCGTCGGGACGCGTCCGCTGAGCCGGTTTCGATCTGGTCGGCGTTGCCGCAGCAACCGGCTCGACCGGAGCATCGGGTTTGCCTTCGGCGGCTTCCTGGAGCGTGGCGATGAACTCGTCGGCCTCGTCACGGGTGAACTTGCCGCCGGCCTGGCGCTGCGTGAAACCCATCGGCCCGCGCGCGTCTCGGAAGTCTGAGTGCCCTGCGGCCTGTAGCAACTCGGTCAGCTCGCGCATCTGGCTGTGTGTTGCCGGTGAACCCGACGCTTGTCCGAAGGCCATGGGCTCAGTCTCGCGCTCGCAGCGTGCGCACGGTGGCCGTCATGGTGAGGGCAGCAGAAACTCGCAGCGAGCCTGTGCAGCGCGGGTCAGCCGACGATCGAGGGTGACGAGCGGAACCTCGAGGCTCTCGGCGAGCGCCAGGTACCAGGCGTCGTACGGCGACGCCGAGTGGCGAAGCGCCCAGATTCGCGACGCGAGGGGTTCGAACGGGTGAAGTTCCACTCCGAGATCGACCAGATCTTGGTGGGCGAGTGCGGCTCCCTGCGGCGTCAGGAGCCCCTGGCGTTCGGAGATCCGCATGGCGTTGGTGACCTCGATGGGCATCAGATGTGGCGCGACGAGTGCTGTTCCGTCGATCAGGTCGTTCGCCCACGTTGTCACGACATCGTCGCTGTTGGTGAGCAACGCCATCACGAACGAGGCGTCGACAACGACGGTGGCCGTCATACGCGCTCGGCGCGGTCGGAGTCGAGCAGTCGGAGGATTTGTTCGCTGGTCAGCCCCTCTCCCGTGCTGCGGAGACGGTCTTGCGCCCGGGCGACGATGGCGACGTTGTCGGGCCGCTCGGCCAGTCGGATCAGTTCGGCTCGCAGGTACTGCTGAAGCGATCGACCCCGGCGCGAACCGATTTCGGCATTCGGCGCAACAGAGTTGTCGAACCCGACCTTCGGGCTCGGACCACTCAACGAGAGGGAGACGACAATGATCACGAACACTCGACACGTCGTGAAGCTGGCGATCGCCGCGGCGGTCACGGTGAGCACGATCGGGTTGCTCGGCGCCGATACGGCGTCGGCGGCGCACACCCATTCCAAGAAGACAGGCAACGGTTCGTGCGTTCTGCTCGCGCAGAGTGGCGGCGAGAAGTACGTCACGTTGCCGCACTCCACCTTTCCTGAGAACCGACGCCATCCACTGCACGTCAACGTGCATCTCGGGGAGCCCGGCGTTGGCGGACACATCGAGATCGGGGTTGCGGGTACACCGAGCGACCCGTGCTATGCGGGCCCGGGTGTGCCGATCGACTACCTGAACGACTGAGCGCGACTCGGCCGGTGAGTCACTGGACTGGTCCGACTGTACGGAGTGTGTGGACGAGCGCGTCGGTGTCGAGGTCGTCGATGGCGGTCGCGTGGCGGAGGGCGGCGCCGCGAAGTATTCGGCAGCGACGTTCGATGTCGGTGTCTGCATCGTCGGTCCAGGCCTCGATGGTGCGTTCGAGTTCGGGTGGGGCCGGCGGCGGTGGTTCGTCGGCGAAGACGGGTTGGCGCACGCCGACCGGGAGCATGATCGTGCCATCGACTCGGATGGTGTGAGTTCGTCCGTCGATGTCGCGCCGGGTGCGCCATCGTTTTCGGTGCTTGAGCCGGTTGTGACCGCCGCACTCGACACCCGCGTTGATCTGATCGGTTGGACCCTGCTCTGACCACTCGGTGGAGTGGTCGACCTGGCACAGCTCGGCGGGCAGGCCGCAACCGAGATGGTCGCACTGCACGGCCAGCAGCTTCGCGGCCTGTCGTGCGGCGCCGGTGAACACCCGAGATTTTCGCCCGAGGTTGATCGGGAGGTGGTCGGCTCCGAGCACTGCGCGGCGGATGTGGCCCGCGAGCGCTGCGCGCAGAACCGTGTGGGGGTCGAGAATCTGGCCGGTGGAGGTCTCGCAGCGTCGCGAGCCGATCAAGCCTGGGTCGGCCATCAGTTCGGCGAGTAGTTCGTCGGGCGCCGCCAGCCCGGTGAACGGGTCGACCAGCTCACCGGCGAGTGTCGCCTCGGGGGCCAAGCCGGAGTCGGCGAGCACCCGACCCCACGTGCGATGGTCCGTCAGGATGTTCACGAGGGGCTCAGTAGCTGGCGCAGGGCGGCCCGCTTCGTGGTTGGCGAGCGCGCCGCGCATGATCGCTACGAAAGCGTCGTAGCCACGTTGGGTTGCTGTGCGCGGGAGCTGGTGTTCGTCGGCGTGATCACCGTGTTCGGCGCGACGGGTGGCGACGTCGGCGTCGTACTCGAGTTCGCAGAAGTAGCGAAAGATCGCCTCGAGCTCGACGTTGACGAGCGGGTCACCGCCTCCGCCGTCGAGGCAGAGCGACCCGTTCAGGTTGACAACGTGCGCCCGGCGGTTGCGGATCGATTCGTCGAGGTCGCGGTGGGCGCCGTCGAGGTCCGCGAGCATCACGAAGCGCTTCACGCACGTGCGGAACTCGTGGAAGTTGAGGCGTTCGGCCGCCTCCAGCAGCATCGGTGCGAAGTCGCCGAGCCGACCACGCACCCTGCGGTTGGCGTGAGCGACGGCGAGCTCGTTGGCCTGCGGCGTACCGATGTGACCGCAGTGGAGCGCTTCGGCGAGGCCGGGAACGTCGGCGGCAACGGTGCTGAGCCGGCCGATGCGAGCAGCCTCGGCGTCGGAGTAGCTGCACGTCGCGCGCAGGTACGCCTTCAGCGACCGGTGTCCGTCGTCGAGGTAGGAGCGGCGCCGGTCGACCTCGCCGACCGCGATGGCGAGCTCGGCCTCGACCCTCCGGCGCTCCAACTCGAGGGTGCGTACCCGCGCGTCGACGTCGGAGTCGCTGCACTCCATCAGCTCCTCCATGAGCCCCTCGACCGACACATTCACCATGCCGCCCATCTTCGCAAGGGGGTGTGACATAGTTGCGCACGCAAGTGAAAATTCTGACGGATTGCTTCGATCCCGCTCGTCAGGTGGCGTCGAGTGATCTGAGCACGTCGTCGACGTTGCGCGATGCGGGCGGTTCGCCGTTGCGGGCCATGTGGGCGGCGAGGTCTTGCAGTGCGCTGTTGGCCGGGGTCGCGACGCCGTGGAGTCGGCCGAGCAGCACGATCTCGCCGGTGAGGTAGTCGGCCTCGATCGTGCCGGTCCCGCGCTGCAGGCTCTGCCACGACGACCCTCCGGCGCGGCGCTGGTCGTCGCCGACTGGCTGGATCGTCAGCGCGTCGCCTCGTCGGGCCTGGTCGTCCTCGGTGCTGATCACCGTGATCCCCGCCGCCGCGAGCACCGCCTCGCCTTCGGCGCGCACCATCTCACCGAGCCGTCCGCCGGATCCCTCCCGGCCGCACACCGCCTCGACGGCGTTGCCGAGATTCATCAGCAGCTTGCGGTACTTCCAGCTCATGATGTCGTGACGCTGGATCGAGCCGAACGTCGCCGCTTCGAGTGTGGCGGCGAGATGCTCGCTCAGGTCATCGATGCCGTGCGGGTAGCGGCCGATGTCGAGGAGGCCCGAGCTCGGTGCGGTCCACACGCGCACCACGCCCGGGGCGAGGTGGTCGGCGGGGAGCATGACGCAGATGCCGTACACGTTGGGGAACAGGCGCAGCGCCTGGCGTTCGTTGTCGACGCCGTTCTGCACGCACACGATCGGTTGGTCGGTGACGCCGGCGGCCCGGAGGTCGTCCAACACGCCGGCGGTGTCCTGGCTCTTGACGCCGAGCATGAGCACGTCGTCGTCGGTGACGTCGATCTCGCCGATCGACGCGGCGACGGGCAGTTCGACGATCTTGATGCCGCCGGGTGACTCGTAACGCAGCCCCGACTCGCGCATCACCCGACCGTGCTCGCCGCGGGCGACTGCGACGACCGACGTACCCGCCAGCGCCAGGTTGGCAGCGACGACACCGCCAACCGCTCCGGCACCGACCACGATGATCCGCATGGGGCGAGGCTATGGGATCGGCGGCTGCCCCCCGGTCGACTCAGGTGATGTGGCGGACCGATCGGCCGACGGCTGTCCAAGTGCCGTTGTTGCGGCTGGAGGTGATGGCCGCGTCGACGAACTCGACACCCCTCAGTCCGTCGAGTGCATCGGGAAAGTGGAGTGCCATCGGGTCGGGAGTGTGGCCCGATCGACGAGCGGCGATCGCTTCGGCGGCGTCGGAATACACGTTGGCGAACCCTTCGTGGAAGCCCTCGGGGTGCCCGGCGACGATCCGGCTCGCCCGCGCCGCGAGCGGGAGCGTGCCGGGGCCGTTGGGTGTGCGGATCTGCATCGGAGCTCGTGCGGGACGGAAGACGAGCTGGGTCGGCACCTCCTGCATCCACTCGACGGTGCCACGGGTGCCCGACACCCGCAGGCGCAGGCAGTTCTCAACTCCGGTGGCCGCTTGCGTCACCCAGAACGAACCACGGGCACCGTTGTCGAATCGCAGCATGGCGCCGGCGTAGTCGTCGACGAGACGGTTGGCGACGATGTGCCCCACGTCGGCGGCGACCTCGTCGACCTCCCGGCCGGTGACGAACCGGACGAGGTTGTGGGCATGGGTCCCGATGTCGCCGAGGACGAGCGACGGCCCGCCGAGCACGGGGTCGTATCGCCACGGGAGTGCCCCATCGGGATCGAGGTCGCGCTCGCCCGCCTTGCCGCCCTGCACGTACTCGACCTGCACCAACTGGATCTCACCGAGTTGACCGTCGGCCACCATGGCGCGGGCCTGGCGGACCATCGGGTAGCCCGTGTAGTTGTGGGTGAGGCAGAACACGAGCCCGGTCTCCTCGACCGTGGCGACGACGTCGAGCGCGTCGGCGAGTGTGTTGGTGATGGGCTTGTCGCAGATGACGTCGAAGCCGTGCCGCAGCGCAGCCACCGCGTAGCGGTGGTGGCTGTCGTTCGGCGTCATGATCGCCACCACGTCGGCGCCGTCGGATCGCGCCTGCTCCGCGACGAAGAGTTGGTCGGCGTCGGAGTACGCGCGGTCCTCTGCGATGCCGATCGACGTCGCCGCCGTGCGTGACCGTTCGGGGTCCGACGACAGGACGCCGGCGACCAGTTCGTAGCGGTCGTCGAGCCGAGCAGCAGTCCGGTGCATCGCCCCGATGAAGCTGCCCGGTCCACCGCCGATGACGGCCAGTCGGAGGCGTCGTCCGAGCATCTCGATGACAGGATTCGTGTCCAGCGTGTGGCTCCTCGCCCTCGATGAAGCTCCGACAGTAGTTCGGCTGAGCGGATCGGTCGCCGTGGCTCAGACGGCGACGAGCGCGTTCCAGGCGTCGTCGGAGTACGCCTCTTCCGGGAGCACCCACGCACCGACGAGCGCGGTGACGACCGGCGAACTCATCGGGTCGACCGTGAACTTCTCGCGCAGGCGGACCCGCTTGGCCCTCGCGTCGGGGCCGAACCCGTTGATCAGGTAGTTGCCCGCGCTCGAGTACCGCAGACGGCGCATCCGTTCGCATCGCTCGTCGCGGTACGCTGCGAAAGTCGCCGTCGACCAGTCGTCGGTGGCCCTGATCGCGTCGGTGATCATGTGGGCGTCGCGGAAGGCGACCGACATGCCCTGTCCGATGATCGGGTCGCTCCATCCGGCCGAGTCGCCGATCAACACCACACCGTGGCGTGCGACCTCGTCGGTCCACGTGTCGGTCATCGGGTACCCGGCGAGTGGCCCGGCGGGTGTGGCATCGGCGATCGCGCCGGGCTCGGGGAACAGTGACATGCGGAACGATTCCAGGAATCGGCGCTCGCGGGCCTCGCCGGAGTAGCGGTGCTTATCGTTGACGTCCCAGGCTCCGTAGAGCCGTGCGCGCCCGTCGGTCTGCGGGAACACGAGGTAGTGGAAGTCGTCTTCCACGCCGATGGCCTGCTGGTCGCTCGGCCAGTCGTGGATCCCGTCGACGAGCATGCCCGCCATGATCACGTGCGGTTCGGTCGAGTGCAGTTCGATCCCGAGGCTCTTGCGGATGCTTGACTCACGGCCGTCGGCGGCGACCACCAGCCGGCACGATGCGGTGTGCTCGGCGCCGTCGAGGGAGTAGGTGACCGTTGGCGCAGTTCCGGGGGTGACCTGGGCCGGGCTGGTTCCTCGCTTGACGGTGGCGCCCCGCTCGGCGGCGTGCGCGAGCAGTGCTTGTTGGAGCTGCGGGTGGCCGACGCCGATGCAGCCGCCGCCCGGAAGCCCGAGCGCGACGAAGTCGATGCCCCCCGCTTCTGCTACGTCGGGTGCCAGTGTCTCGTCGTAGCCGACGTGACGCGTGATGAGGTTGGCGTGGGGAATCGAGTCGATGATGCCTCGGATGCCGAGAGCCTCGGCCTCGAGGATCCCCCATGGCGCCAGCCATTCACCGCGCACTCGGTCGCGGAACTCGGCCTCTCGCTCGAGGACGAGCACGTCGAGCCTGGCCTGTGCCAGCACCGCAGCGGTGGACGATCCCGCCAAACCCCCACCGACGATGATCACGTCGAACGTCTCGTGCATTGTGTGCCCCCTTGTTCCGTTCCCCGGCGCGCAGTCTTGCACTCCCGCGCCGGCCGCTCGGGCGGAGGTCGTTCAGCGGGTGATCGTCCGGTGGTCGAGCCCGAGATCGACCATGGCTGCGCGAATGCCGGGGCCATCGTCTCCGCTCCAGACGCACACAGGGGCACCGAGAATTTCCGCCGCCGCCACACTTTCCGCACCGAGCGTCGAGACTCGATGCGAATCAGCGATGTCGGCCATGCGCGAGGTGATCGTCCTGAGCGGCACGATCCGGATGCTGTCGGGCAATGCGAGCAGGCTGGCTCCGAGTGCTCGCCGTTGTTCGGCTGTCCACCCGCCGGTGAGGGCGCCGCCGCGGGCCGCCGCCACGCTCCTGGAGAGTCGATACAGGTACAAGTTGGTGGTCGCGGGTTCGTGCTGTTCGAGTACGTCAGCAAGTTCCGTCGACAGATCGTCGGCGAGCAGATCCCGGAGCAGGTGGTCGTCGAGGATCGCCCAGGTCACGTCGCCCGGCTCACGTCGTGGCCAGGTCGGGATCGTCCTCGAGCGATCGCACGAAGGCGGCATGCTCGTCCCGGGTGACGAGATCGCCGAGCAGTGCCTGACCGGTTCCTTTGGGCATGGTCAACACGCCGAAGCCGAGATCGATGACGTCGACCGGCCCGCCCCCGTCGAGATCCCATCGGTGGCGCGCACCTGCGGGAAGCGACATCTGGCCGGACGCCGACACGAGGTATTCCTGGACACCCATGCCGCGAGGATACTTGGTGACTGACGCCCTGTCACCAAGTGCCGTCGCCACGCACGTCGTTCGCCCACTTCTACTCGGGCTGAACGCCGGACCGTCAGCAGTCGGCGAGTGCGGCGAGGGCGTCGCAGATCCGGACGCGCGAATCGTCGAGACGTCCGATTCGTCGCGTGAGCATCGCGACGGGCTGCGGGCCGAGGTTGTCGAACGATGCCGCGCATTCGACGTCGAGACCTTCGTCGGCTCCGAGGGCGATCTCGGTGGGGATGGACCGAATCGTCCGGGTCACCGGGGCGACGATCACCCGGTTGAGGTGGGCGGCGGCGACGTCGCGACTGATGATCAGCACCGGACGACGCTTGTCCTCGGTTTCCGCCCACCAGACGTCGCCTTGTCGTGGCCGTGGGCTCACCACGGTTCGTCGGCGATCATCGCTCGGGCGTTCGTCTCGGCGCCGGCGAGTTCCTCGGGGGTTTCGGGGACCCGTTGGTAGCCCGCGATGATCTCGTCGCCGATTGCCCGTCGGCGTCGCTCGTCGACCAGTCGGAGAATGCCGGCGCGTACCACGTCGGAGCGTGACGCGAACTCGCCTTCGTCGACGAGCGCATCGATCGCTGCAGCTGTCTCGTCGTCGATTCGGGTCACCAGCTGCGGCACGACGTGAGCATAGCGAAACGCAATGCATGATGGTATGCACGGTGATGGGGGCACGGTTGGGAGGTCGTCGGTTCGGCTGCGCTCATGCCGACGCAGCGAGGTCGAGCGCGGCGAGGACCAAGCAGTCGACGTGGACGCCGCGACGCCGACTCGCCTGCAGGAGTTCCTCCCACTTCTCGATCGGGATGTCGGCGCTGATGCGCATCATTCCGGCGGGGATCGGCCCGGGGAAGGGGATCGGTCGCTGACGTTGGTGCATTGGGGGCTCCTCGGAATCGTGATCGTGACGGCGCGTCGAGGAGGGAGTCGGTCTGACAAGTGTGCGCAGGTCGGTCTCACAGGGTTACCGGCGGAGCATGCCGACGGCGAGACGGCGACGGTGTGATGCGAGGCGCGTGGCAAGCCGAGGTGCTGAGCGCTTCCGTCCTGCTCGCTGGATCAGTGCGCGATCCGTTCCGGATTCCGGGACGGAGGCCGCGCAGATCCACGGATGGTCGTATTCGCGATGGGACCTCGACCGATTGACAGCGGATGGGCCGAGTGATTTGCTCGGTGGTGGAGGCTCGTGACATCGGGAGGCGCGATGGAGGCAGGTGATGGTGCACGTCGGATCGGCCGACGTTGGCTCGCGGTCGTGTCCCTCGCGTTCGCAGCGTTGCTGTCGGGGTGCGGTTCCTCCGACGAAGCGTCGTCGGGCGCGAACGATTCAGCGGTCGAGGGGTCGAGTGCCGACGGCGGAGTCGTGACCGATCCGTCGCCGAGTTCCATGTGCCCAGCGGGTTCGGCACCGCAGGTCGTGGCGTACGAGTTCGACGGCGACGGTGTCCGCTGGGTGTCATGTACCGACGAGATCGGATATCGGAGTCTGCTCCCGGTCATCGATCGTGTCGTCTACGTCGCCATCTACAGTCAGGGCGTTGCTTCGAACGTGACCGCACTCGATGCAGTGACCGGCGAGCCGATGGAGGATGCGCCGCCGCCGCCTCCGGCACGAGGCACGGTCGAGGGCCAGCCCTACACCGGTGGGCCGGCGCGTGTGGAGGTGGGCGACATCGTCGTCATCGGTGGCCAGGACGACGGGGTCCGGGCGGTCTCGGCCGACGGCACCTTGTGGTCACAACCCGGGGTGTGGGCGTACGACAACGTCTGGGCGATCGACGACGGCGCCGTGTTCGCCTTCGAACGCTATGACTCTCGGTTGGTGGCCTACGAGGTGGACACCGGCGATGTGCGGTGGTTCCACGAGGGCGATCCATACCGGGAGGGATTGTGGCCGTTCTACGCCGTCGATGGCCGGCTGTACACGCTGTGGTCCAACATGCAGGTTCGCACGACGGCGGACGGGGAGTTGCTGTGGCGCACCGACTACCCCGCTGGGGAGAT
>JBGTEH010000141.1:0-3730 GCA_041747915.1 Ilumatobacteraceae bacterium | reverse complement strand
CTCACCCTCGGCCCGCTCGACACACTCGACAAGTTGTTGGCGGGGTGGTTCCAGGGCGTCACTCCGAGAACCGCGGGGTTCAACACCGTCGACATCGGAGGAATGAACGAGCCGACGCACCTCGTCATCACCACCTTGATGTTCATCGGCGCCGGGCCGGCGTCGACGGCCGGCGGCATCAAGGTCACCACGTTCGCGGTACTGGCGTTCGTGCTGTGGTCCGAGGTGCGAGGCAACCCCGACGTGAACAGCTTCGGGCGGCGGCTTCCGGCCACCCTCATCCGTCAAGCGCTCACCGTGGCACTGCTGTCGATCGGGCTCGTCGTGGGGTCGTCACTGTTGTTGATGAGCATCGAGGACCTGTCGCTGACACCTGCACTGTTCGAGTCGACATCGGCATTCGGTACCGTGGGCCTGTCGACGGGGATCACCCCCTCATTGGGCCCCGCCGGACAGTTGATCATCGTGCTCGTGATGCTCACCGGCCGCGTCGGCCCCGTCACCTTCGTCACCGCACTCGCACTACGCGAACGCAACCGTGCGTACCATTATCCCGAGGAGCGACCGATCATTGGCTGACAAACTTTTCCACACGATGCTGGGCGGCCTGCGCCCTCAGGTCCAGCACCGCGGCGAGATCGTGGTCATCGGCCTCGGCCGATTCGGATCGTCGCTGGCCTCCACGCTCATCGACATGGGCCACGAGGTGCTCGGCCTCGATGCCGACGCCGACCGAGTGCAGGCCCACGCGGGCATGCTGACCCACGTCGCCCAGGCCGACACCACCAACGAGGCGACACTGCGCCAACTCGGCGTCGGCGACGCTGTCACCGCAGTCGTGGCCATCGGCGCCGACGTCGAAGCGAGCGTTCTGACGACCGGTGCCCTGGTCGACCTCGAGGTACCCAACATCTGGGCCAAGGCCCTGACGCAGTCACACGGTCGCATCCTGCAGCGCGTCGGAGCGCACCACGTGGTGTTCCCCGAAGCCGAGATGGGCAGCCGAGTGGCCCGCCTCGTCACCGGCGCATTGATCGAGTACTTCGCGCTCGACGACGACTTCGTGCTCATCGAGATGCGCGTGCCCAAGAACCTCGCCGAGATGAAGCTCGGCGACACGGATCTGCGCGCCAACTACAAGGTCACGGTGGTGTGCATCAAACCCGAGGGCCAGGCGTTCACGTACGCCGAGAGCGCCACCGTTCTCGGCGAACACGACCTGATCGTCGTGGCCGGTCACCGCGGTGACATCGAACGGTTCGCGCGCATCGAAACCTGAGGCGCCCAGCGTCCGTGTCGGTCGAGTCGGCCGAATGGCGCGAGACTTGCGTATGGCTGACTACGACCTGATCATCGCCGGCGGATCGGTCATCGACGGCACCGGCGCCAATGCGCGAACGGCCGATGTCGCCGTAAGCGACGGCGTGATCGTCGAGGTCGGACGTCTCGACGCGTCGGCGTCGAGAACCATCGACGCCGACGGAGCGCTCGTGATCCCCGGCATCGTCGACATCCATTCGCACTACGACGGCCAAGCAACGTGGGACTCGCGGCTGCAGCCGTCGTCGTGGCACGGAGTGACCACCGTGGTGACCGGAAACTGCGGAGTCGGCTTCGCCCCGGTCGCCGACGCCGACCACGACAAGCTGATCGAGTTGATGGAGGGTGTCGAGGACATTCCCGGGGCGGCCCTGCACGAGGGCCTGCGCTGGAACTGGAACTCGTTCGGCGAGTTCCTCGATGCGGTCGAGTCGCTCCCGCACGACATCGACATCGCCATGCAGGTACCCCACGGCGCCGTACGGCTGCACGTGATGGGCGAACGTGGCGCCACGCACGAAGACGCAACCCCCGAGGACATCGCCACGATGGCCGAACTCACGCGCGAGGGCATCGAGGCGGGCGCGTTGGGTTTCAGTACGAGCCGGACGCGCAACCACAAGACCTCGACCGGTGCATACACCCCCACGCTGACCGCCGCACCCGATGAGCTGATCGGGATCGCGCAGGGGGTCGGCGCAACGGGCACGGGTGTACTGCAGGTGGTCTCCGACTTCATCGATCCCGACGCCGAATTCGAGACGCTGCGGGCGATGGTGCAGATGTCGGGTCGGCCGATGTCGATCTCGATCGCCCGTAACCCGGTCGTGCCCGACGCGTTCCGTGGTCTGCTCGAGCGCATCACCCAGGCCAACGCCGACGGCCTCACCATGACCGGCCAAGTCGCTCCTCGCGCGGTGGGGCTGATCCTCGGTTTGGAATGCACACTCAACCCGTTCGTCACCAACCCGGTGTATCGCGAGATCGCCAATCGTCCGCTCGTCGAGCGGGTCGCTGCCTTGCGTGACACCGACTTTCGAGCGCGACTGCTCGCCGAGGCGACGACGCAATCGCGCGACAAGCTCGGTGGCAATTTGATCAGTCGCTTCGACCTGCTCTTCGAGATGGCCGACGAGCCCGACTACGAGCCCTCGCTCGACACGTCGATCGCCTCCATCGCTGCGCAGCGCGGGCTCGCTCCAGAGGAGGTGGCACTCGAAGTACTGCTCGCCGACGATGGCCACGGACTGATCTACCTCCCGTTCCTCAACTACGTCGACGGCAACCTCGACGGCTGCCACGAGATGCTCGTGCATCCGCACACGGTGCCCGGCCTCGGTGACGGCGGTGCCCACGTCGGCACGATCTGCGACGGAAGCTTTCCCACCACACTGCTGTCGTACTGGGGCCGCGACCGCACACACGATCTGATCCCTCTGCCCTTCCTCGTCCAACGTCACTGCCGCGACACGGCCCGAACCGTCGGGCTGTACGACCGAGGCGTGATCGCGCCGGGCCATCGAGCCGACCTGAACGTGGTCGACTTCGATCGCCTGCGTCTGTACAAGCCGACGATCGTGCACGATCTCCCCGCGAACGGTCGACGGCTCCTGCAGCGTGCCGACGGATGGCGACACACCATCGTGGCCGGCCAGGAGACCTACCACGACGGCATCGCCACCGATGCTCTTCCCGGCCGCCTCGTTCGAGGCGCCAAACGAGCACCAGGAGACCAGCGATGAGCACGACCGAGACCTCACCCGCCGACAGCGTGATCGAGCTCGAAGCGGCCGGCAACTGGCGGGCGGGCGACGTCGACGACGTCGATCGATGGACGCTTCGGCTGACCGATGCGCATCACGACGAACTCGATGCCGCTCTCACGCACGCCCGCTCCGTCACCGACGATCTGCTCGACGTGTCAGTCGATGACTTCCCGTTGGCAACGCTGGCGCCGTTGCTCGACGACCTGGCGGAGGAACTCGTGAACGGGCGTGGCTTCGCGCGAATTGCGTCGCTCGACGTCGGTCGGCTCGGCGCCGAGGACGCGTCGTGGATGTACTGGGGTATCGGTATGCACCTCGGCGAGCCCTGGCCGCAGAACGCCAAGGGCCATCTGCTGGGTGACGTGAGGGACCAGGGCAAGGCTCCCGACGATCCGACCGCCCGTGGAAACGAGATCGGCGGGCACCCGCTCGGTTTCCACAGCGACGGGTCAGACCTGGTGGGGCTCATGTGCATCGACAGCTGCGTGAGCGGGGGCGAGAGCCTGGTCGCCAACGCACTCGGCGCCTACAACGAGCTGGTGCGAACGCGGCCCGACCTGGCTGCCGTTCTGTTCGAGCCGTTGCCGTACGACTTTCGAGGCGAGGAGCGCGAGGGCGCGCGCCCGTGGTACGAGGTACCGGTG
>JBGTEH010000140.1:0-2594 GCA_041747915.1 Ilumatobacteraceae bacterium | reverse complement strand
GCGATCCTGCGTCCGGGCCGACTCGACGTGAAGATCAAGATCGAACGTCCGAACGCCGCTGCCGCCACGGCGATCTTCGCGAGGTATCTCACCAACGAGATTCCGATCGCTCCCGACGAGTCGATTCCGGACATGATCGCGGCGACCGTCGAGGAGATGTATCGAGATGACGAGGCGAACCGTTTCTTGGAGGTGACGTACCAGAACGGCGACAAGGAGATCCTGTACTACAAGGACTTCTCGTCAGGCGCCATGATCGAGAACGTCGTGCGGCGCGCCAAGAAGCTGGCAATCAAGCGGGTGATCGCCGGGGGAGTGAAGGGCGTCAGCTCGCAGGACCTGTTCGACTCGATCAAGCAGGAGTACAAGGAACACGAAGACCTGCCGAACACGACCAACCCCGACGACTGGGCCAAGATCTCGGGCAAGAAGGGCGAGCGGATCGTCTTCATCCGAACTCTCGTGTCCGAGACCGCACAGAGCGACGCGGCGGGAGGGCGAGCGATCGAGCGGGTGCAGACCGGGCAGTACCTGTGAGCGCGCAACGCGACCACGACGTCGTGGTCTTCGGCGCCACGAGCTTCGTTGGCCAGATCCTGTGCCGGTACCTCGCCCGTCGCCACGGTGTCGACGGCAAGCTGCGCTGGGCGATTGCGGGCCGTGATGCTGCCAAGCTCGGCGCCGTCGCACGAGCGACAGGTGCCGATGTCGCCCAGATCGTGGTCGATGCTGCGGACCGTGGCGCACTGGATGCACTGACATCGTCGACACGGGTCGTCGCGTCGACCGTCGGTCCGTACGCGCTGTACGGCTCCGAACTGGTCGAATCCGTCGTGGAAGCGGGCATCGATTATTGCGATCTGACCGGCGAAGTGCAGTGGATGCGCCGCATGATCGACTCTCATCAGGCCCGCGCCGAACAGACCGGGGCCCGCCTCGTGCACGCCTGCGGGTTCGACTCCATCCCGTCAGATCTCGGAACCTGGTTCACGCAGCAGCGCGCCATCGAGTCGTTCGGTGAGCCGTGTGTCGAGATCCGGATGTCGGTCGCCGGCGCGAAGGGTGGCGTCAGCGGTGGGACGCTCGCCAGCGGAATGAACATGTTCGAAGAGATGGCGGCCGACCCGCAACTGCGCGACCTCACCAATGATCCCTACGTCCTCGCACCTGCCGACCTGCGGTCGGGTCCTGAGCAACCGGGCCTGGGGCGGCCTCGCCGCGACGACCGTTTCGACAGCTGGGTCGCGCCCTTCGTGATGGCGCCGACCAACAGCGCAGTCGTGTTGCGCAGCCATGCCCTGCTCGGCGGGCCGTGGGGACGGCGACTTCACCTACGGCGAGACGATGATGACCGGCCACGGCGTGGCAGGTGCCGGCAAGGCATACGCAATGACGGCGGGCCTCGCCGCCTTCACCGGGCTCGCCAGCCTCGCTCCCACACGCCGACTGCTCTCGAAGGTGATCCCGAAACCCGGCTCCGGACCGACTGAGGATGCTCAGCACGCTGGCTACTTCGACCTCCGCTTCGTCGGGCGTACCGCAGCGGGCCGGACGATCTCCACCAAGGTCACCGGAGACCAGGATCCTGGCTACGGCTCGACGGCCAAGATGCTCGGGGAAGCGGTCGTCGCGTTCCTCGATCTCGGGCCTGGTCGCCTCGGCGGTGGATTCTGGACGCCGGCCACCGCCTTCGGTGACGCACTGATCGAGCGACTCGAGGCCCACGCCGGCGTCCGCTTCGACGTGCTCGCCTGACACCAGCTGACATCGAGCGGAGCGTTGGTCGATCCGTGCATGAACAGTGCGCAATGGCAGCGCTCCGATAGGTTCAGTTCATGGCGCTGACCAAGGTCTGCGGGATCGAGACGGAGTACGGCATCGTCGTGCGCGGGGGCGACAACAACCCGGTGTCCGCCTCGTCGATGCTGATCAACGCCTACGTCGCCGCGACCAATCGAGAGCGCGGCCGAATTGGATGGGACTTCGAAGACGAGCAGCCCTCCAACGACGCTCGGGGATTTTCGCTCGACGAGTCGCTTGCGCCCGAAGTCGAGACGATGCTGGTCAACGCCGTGCTCACCAATGGTGCGCGCTACTACGTCGACCACGCTCACCCCGAGATCTCCACGCCGGAGGTGACGACTGCTCGCGAGGCGCTGGTGTGGGACCGAGCGGCCGAGGAGATCGTTCGAGCATCGATGCAGCACGTGCGCTCGCTCCTGCCTGAGGGCGGCGAGATCATCGTTCACAAGAACAACTCCGATGGCAAGGGCAACAGCTACGGATGCCACGAGAACTATCTCATCGCACGCGAGGTCCCGTTCGGTCGACTCGCCAGCCAGATCACGTCGCACTTCGTCACCCGCCAGGTGTTCTGTGGCGCCGGAAAGGTCGGCTGTGAGCTGCCCGGGCGCCCCGACGACCACGTCGCCTACCAGCTGAGTCAACGAGCCGACTTCTTCGAGGAGGAGATCGGACTCGAGACCACTCTCAAGCGGCCGATCGTCAACACTCGCGACGAGCCGCACGCCGATGCGCAGAAGTATCGGCGCCTCCACGTGATCGTCGGCGATGCGAACATGAGTGAGGTCGCC
>JBGTEH010000139.1:0-1995 GCA_041747915.1 Ilumatobacteraceae bacterium | reverse complement strand
CGAGCGGGAGTGTTCGATCCAGCGACGCAATCAGAAGGTCGTCGAGGAGTCGCCGTCGGCCGGCATCACGTCGGAGGTCCGAACGGCGTTGTGCGGTGGCGCGGTGGCGCTCGCACGGCACGTCGGCTACGAGGGAGCGGGGACCGTCGAGTTCATGGTCGGTGCCGACGGCACGATCACATTCCTCGAAGTGAACACCCGCCTCCAGGTGGAGCACCCGGTGACCGAAGCCGTCACGGGCCTCGACCTTGTCGAACTGCAGTTGCTGGTTGCCGCCGGCGAGCCGCTGCCGATCGGGCAGGACGACGTGACGTTCAGCGGCCACGCCATCGAGGTTCGAGTCGTCGCCGAGGATCCAGGTGCCGGCTGGTTGCCGTCGACCGGTCGGATCGATCGTTTCGTGATCGGTGGCGGCGTACGCATCGACACGGGGGTGCGCGACGGATCGGAGATCTCATCGGACTACGACTCTCTGGTTGCCAAAGTGATCGCTCACGCTCCGACTCGCCGGGGTGCCGCACAGCAGCTTGCTCGGGCGCTGCGGTCGTCGCAGATCACAGGGATCCGCACGAACATCGACACGCTGGTGGCGATCCTCGGAGAGACCGACTTCCTCGCTGCCGACACTCCGACGGCGTACTTGGACGAACACCCCGACGTACTCGTCGCGTCGGGACCGACCGGGGGCGAGCGCGTGGCACTGCTGCTCGGCGCCGTGTTGGCACTCGAATCCGAACACCGAGCGAACGACACTGCGTTGCGGTTCGCTCCGTCGGGTTGGCGGAACCTGCGGATCCAGGGTCAACGCCAGGTGTGGCTCGAGGCAACCGGTGAGCATCTCCACGTCGAGTACGTGATGTCGCAAGCGTGGCATCCCGGTGGCCGCCCGCAGCGGTCGGCGACGGTCCGGCTCGGTCCGTGGCCGGAACCCGACGCGGCGGGGGCGCTGACGCCCGACGATCGCGCCGAGTTGTCGGTGCGGCTGCTCGAACGTCTCGGCGATCGTCTGACGATCGAGGTCGACGGTCGACGCCAAGTGGTGCATGCCGAGGTGGTTCACCCGGTGGCCGGCACGGATGACGACGGCGTCGAGGCGGTGACGGTTCACGTGCGCAGCAGCGCCGGCGCATTGACGTTGACGCGGGCTCCGCGTTTCATGCTCCACGATGTCGAGTCGGCTGGCGCAGGTCCGATCAGCCCGCTCCCGGGAACCGTCATCGCGGTACACGTGGCGGCCGGTGACAGGGTGGTGGCGGGCCAGGTACTGATGGTGGTGGAGGCGATGAAGATGGAACACAAGATCGTGGCGTCGGGCGACGCGATGGTGGCCGAGGTGCGATTCGCCGTGGGCGATCGGGTCGACACTGGTGAGTTGTTGGTGGCGCTCGATCAATCCGAGGGGGATACGGCGTGACCGCTGCGCCGGGCCAACCGATCCGCATCGCCAACTGTTCGGGCTTCTTCGGAGATCGACCGGGTGGTGCGCTCGAGATGGTCGAGGGTGGCCCGATCGACGTCCTCACCGGCGACTGGCTGGCCGAGTTGACCATGCTGATCCTGAGTCGGATCCGGGCAAAGCACCCGGGTGGTGGCTACGCCCGTACGTTCGTGTCGCAGATGGAACAGGTGATGGGCACCTGCCTGGATCGTGGCATCAAGGTCGTGTCGAACGCGGGTGGGCTCGACCCCGGCGGCTGTGCCGACGCTGTCGCCGAGGTGGCCGATCGCCTCGGGCTCTCGCCGACGATCGCCTACGTCGACGGCGACGACCTGATGGAGCGGGTCGCCGAACTCGCCTCGACGGGGGCGCTGCAACCGTTCGGCCACAGCGGCGAGCTCGGTGATCCATCGAGATTCCTGACCGCCAATGCGTACCTCGGCTGCTTCGGCATCGTCGACGCGTTGTCGAAGGGCGCCGACATCGTGATCACCGGGCGCGTGACCGACGCCGCCGTCACGTGTGGTCCAGCCGCATGGCACCACGGGTGGAGGCGT
>JBGTEH010000138.1:0-2747 GCA_041747915.1 Ilumatobacteraceae bacterium | reverse complement strand
GGCCGCTCTGGCACCTCTCCTGGGAGCCTCGGAGTGTAGCCCGGTAACCTCACGAGCGGAACGGTGGCAGAGTGGACGAATGCAGCCGCCTTGAAAGCGGCCGGGCGCAAGCCTCGGGGGTTCGAATCCCTCCCGTTCCGCGGGTGAGTTCACAGCGGATCGTCGGTTGGTGTCGCGGGCCGAGCACCAACGGGTCGGATGACAAGGAGGACCAAGGATGTCTCAGCTAGTCCGAGTGCAGAACTTCTTCGTGTCGGCCGATGGGTTCGGCGCCGGCGAAGGTCAGAGCCTCGAACAGCCCTTCGGGCACGCCCCGAAAGTCGACCTCCCGGCCGACCTGGCCTCGTGGGCCTTCGCCACCGCGAATTGGCCGAACCGCTCCGATCCGGGCGGATCCCGAGGCCTCGACGACTACTTCACTCGCGACTTCGCTCGGAACATCGGTGCCGAGATCATGGGCCGCAACAAGTTCGGCCCCCAGCGCGGCCCATGGGAGAACCTCGACTGGACGGGCTGGTGGGGCGACTCCCCGCCCTTCCACACGCCCGTTTTCGTCCTCACCCACCATCACCGGCCGAGCTTCACGCTGGCCGACACCACATTCCACTTCCTCGATGCGACGCCTGCTGAGGCGTTGCGGCAAGCCAAGGACGCCGCCGGTGGGCACGACGTACGGGTCGGTGGCGGCGTCGCCACTGTTCGCCAGTTCCTGGAGGCGGATCTCGTCGACACCATCCATGTCGCCGTCGCGCCGATCGAGATCGGTCGAGGGGAACGACTCTGGACCTCACACGAGGACCTGCTCGACCGGTTCCACCTCGAATCCGTGCCCAGCCCCAGCGGGGTGACACACCTCTTGTACTGGCGGCGGTAGTCACCGCTGACGAACAGATCGACGAATTGATCGAGGTCTTTGGCGTTGGCGCCTTGCGAAGTGATCGACAATCCGTAGTCGCCTCCGATCGCCACGCGGGAGCCGACCTCCCGGAGGCGCGGGATCGGCTTCATCGTGTAGTCACGATTGGTGTTCGTCAGATCCGCTCGAAGTAGCGACGGCGCTCCCAGTCGGTGACCGCCGAGTTGTAGGCGGAGCACTCGATGGCGAAGTGGTGTGAGTAGTGATCGACCACCGCGTCGCCGAGCAGGCGGCGCGTGTCGGCGCTCGTCGAGAACAGCTCGTTGGCCTCGGCCAGCGTGTGTGGCAGGGCGGGCACGTCGGCCGCCGAGTAGGCGTCGCCTCGGAACTCGGGCGCGGGTTCGATTTGGTTGGCGATGCCATCCAACCCGCTCGCGAGCGCGGCGGCGAACGCCAGATAGGGATTGGCGTCCGCACCCGGGAGCCGACATTCGATCCTCATGCTCTGCCCGGTTCCGACGATCCGGAAACCGGTCGTGCGGTTGTCGTGCGACCAGGCCAGCCCGGTCGGCGCCCACGACTGACCCTGGTAGCGCTTGTAGCTGTTGATCGTCGGCGCATAGAACGGCATGAGGTTCGCGGCGTGACGCATCCACCCGCCGAGGAACCATCGAAACGTGTCGGTGGTGCTTCCGTCGGCATCGCAGAACGCACTGTCGTCGCCGTTCCACAGACTGAGATGGAGATGGCAGCTGCTGCCCGACTGATCCTCGTGAGGCTTGGCCATGAACGACACGCTCACGCCTTGGGCGTCGGCGAGCTCCTTCATCGCGTGCTTCATCACCACGTGGCGATCGGCCATCTCGAGCACCTCGGAGTACCGAATGTTGAGTTCGTGTTGCCCGACCGCAGCCTCACCCTTCGAGGACTCCACTGGGATCCCGGAACCACTGATGGCACGTCGTGCGGCACCGACGTAGTCCTCGACCCGGGCACCCTGCAAAAGGTGGTAGTCCTCGACGTACCAGCCCGCCGCCTCGAGATCGTCGTAGCCCTTCGCCTTGGCCGCTCGATAGCTGTCGCGGTAGAGGAAGAACTCCAGCTCGCTCGCGCCGTTGGCGACGAACCCGAGAGCGGCGGCCGCGTCGGTTTGTCGTCGCAGAATCGATCGGGGTGCGACCTCGATGAGCTTGTGTGTCGAGTTGTCCTGCGCGTCGCACATCACGATTGCCGCGCCGTTGGTCCACCCGCAGGGACGGATCGTCGCGAGATCGGGCACCATGTGAAAGTCGCCGTAGCCGCGCTCCCAGCTGGCGGCGGCGTATCCCTCGACAGGGTTCATCTCCATGTCGACCGTGAACAAGTAGTCACACGCATGCGTGCCGTCATCGAGCCCGGAGTCCAGGAAGAACTGAGCATCGAACCGTTTACCCATGAGGCGCCCGTACGGGTCGGGGAACGCCATCACGACCGTGTCGATTCGGCCCGCCTCGATGTGGTTACGAAGTTCGTCAGGCGACATCAAGGCCCTGCATTCTGCGGTTGCAGACGGCGGCGGCCATGCGCGCCGCGTCGTCGACGGCGAAAGGTGCCGAGTTGGGTGTCACAGGTGGGATGAGTCCGCGGTGCACGACACGAATCTTCGCACCCTGCACGACTCGGATCGCCAACACCTCCGACTTCCACAGGTCACCGTCGCGACCAACGCGATCCTCGACAGCCTGCTCGGAGGGCTGACGCAGCGGCCGCCGGGACGTCGTGTGCGCTCGGGAGTCCTGGGCGCTCCCCCAGCGCACACGACGTCAGCCGGCACTCAGCCTGGACGATGGTGGACGTGACGTCGTGCTGCGCGCTCGTCGTCGCTGACCGAGCGTCAGACCCCGTCGAGGTC
>JBGTEH010000137.1:0-12122 GCA_041747915.1 Ilumatobacteraceae bacterium | reverse complement strand
CGAGAATGTTCACTCGAAGCGTCGAGCCGGCCCCGCTCTCAACCGGCATTCCGATCGCCGCTGCATCAGCTGGAGCCGCACAGAACGCGCGCTCCATAATCCGCTCGCCGACGGATAGCCCGCGCCGCATCGCGGCCCAAGCCGAGCGCCCGGTAATCCCGAACCCGATGCCGTTGCTCCTGCCGGAGCTGGCACGGTATCGAACTGATACCATGCGGTGATGGCTATGACGCTGCGGCTCACTGACAGTGAGCAAGAAGGACTGAAAGCCCGCGCCGACGCCGAGGGAATCTCCATGCAAGAGGCAGCACGGCGAGCCGTGCGCGAGTTCGTCGCCCGCAGCGATCACCGAGACCGAGTCGTACGCGCCGCTGATCTGATCATGGACACCCACAGCGACGCCTTGCGTCGGCTCGGCGAGTGAACGAACCGGTCGAGTTCCTCGACCTCGATGACGTCGTCGGCCTCGCCATCGCACTGCTCGGTGATCCTGCGCCGATCCGCGACGTCGGACTTCTCGGCTCCGCCGTTGCTCGCCCGCAGACGACCGCGTTCGGCGAGGACGCCTACCCGGACATCTGGACCAAAGCAGCCGCGCTGCTGCATTCGATCGTCAAGAACCATGCCCTCGTCGACGGCAACAAGCGCCTCGGATGGTTGGCCACCGCAGTCTTCCTCGAGATCAACGGCGTCGAGATCTCAGGCGCCGGCAACGACGACGTCTACGACCTCGTGATCGACGTCGCCGCCGGTCAGCCGACCGTCGACACGATCGCCAAAAGGCTCCGCCAACTCGCCACATAACACCCACACAAATTCACCTGCCCCATGCCGGGCTGGGTGTGCGACTTCGGCCCAAGTCCCGCGCCTCGTAATCACTGAGAGGCTGCGAGAGGGCTCACGGTGTCGCGAGTGCTGCGGGACCCCCACGCACTGGTCGTTCTCGTCCCTACTGTTGGTCTCGAGGCACCGGTAGAGGTCGCAGGGGCTTGAGCCGCCGTGGTTGGCTACTGCTGGAGTCCCAGCAAGTCGGCGACCTCGTGTCGCCAGGGTTGATCAGCTGACGCGTGCACTGCTCGCCAGCCGGATGATCGAGCCACCTCGACGTTGTGCATCACGTCGTCGACGAAGACAACGCTCGTGCGTTGGTCAGGGTTCAGCCCAAGGCGGTCAGATGCGACCTCGAAGAACCTGGGATCGTGCTTCTGACAGCCGACATCGGCGGAGTAGATGACCCGTTCGAGTGGAACCACCGCGCCGATCCGTCGATCCAGGTAGGCGGCACGTCGGTGTTCCTGATTGGTTGCCAGCACGACTCGGCACCCAGCTGCAGCGGCGCGTCGCGCGAGGTTGAACGTCTCCTCGATCGGGGCGTAGTCGGCATCGAACCAACACGACAGCACCGACTCGACGTCCACGGTCGTTCCAATTCGTGCGAGTGCTTCACCGAGGTCGTCTTCGACGGTGCGTCGGCCGTTGATGACGTCGTCCCAGCTCTGCATGAAGAACGACTCGCGGAGCTGGGCGCGTTCGATGCCGTGCTGAGCGGTGAGTTCGTTCGTCCAGTGGCCGTCACCGTTGCGGTCCGGGTCGAGCAGCACACCGTCGACGTCGAGGGCAAGTGTCAGCATCGGTGCGCCCATGCTCAGACGAGGTCCCACCAGAAGTTCACGTCACCGAGCGGCTTGCGGTCTCCTCGGAGCGATTCGTACAGCGCTTGCGCCGTCTCGTTGTGCCCGCCCGTCGACAACCAGAATTTGGTCGAGCCCCGAACGCGAGCGCAGTTCATTGCTTCGGTGACGAGGGCCGAGCCGACACCCTGTCGACGCCAGTCTTCGTGGACATCGAGTTCGTGAAGGTAGGTGGCGAGCCGCCCGTTCGGCGAGCGCATCTGCATGCCCCAGGCCAGCCCGACCGGCGTACCGTCGACGTAGGCACCGAGCGCAAAGAAGTGCGAGTCCCGCAGAAATTCCTCGGGCTCGTCGAGTCGATCAAGGTGTGCCGTCGGCGATCCAGGCAGCACCGCCGCGAACAACGCCACCAACTCGTCTGCGTCGCCTGCGACGAGCTCACGGATCTCCACCGGTCAAGTATGACCGCACCCACACGCTCCAACGACCGTGCCACAGGTGCCGACGGAGGCGCCCATATCGGCGCTCGGTGAACAGATCCGGACTTGCGCGAGTCGCACCGCACCGCGGCCCAATCGTGACGCAGCACTTCGCCGGCGCCAATGGCCTGAACGATGAAACCCGACTTGCATGTCTTCAGCGGTTCCGTGGGTGGTTCCGACTCTCTCGTTCGTTGCCGCGCTTGTAGTTGCCCGTCGCCCTCGCCATCACGTCTTGGTCGTTCCCCACGGCCACGTCGTCGACGAAGTCCTCAGCCTTGCGGCCACGCAACACTGCGGCCCGTCGACCATGGTGCTCGATGATGACATCGCCGTTCTTCCGTCGAGTCCACGAAAATCCGAAGGGGTCACTCACCGATTCGGACCGGACTGCCGGTGGTTGGAGGTCGACACAAATTGAGAACGTACCGAGCGCGAACACCAAGGACGCGCCACATACCGGCACGCAGAATCACTCGGACACTCCACCCGGCACGCTGCATCGCGGCCCAAGTCCCGCATCGCATAATCTCGGTCCCGACCCGGCGATCGGGGGCACCTCCGGTGCGTGCCTACTATCGGTGAGTGGTGGAGTTGCGATCGATGACGATCCACGATGTGGCCTTGCTCGTTCAGTGGGATGACGACCCTGACGTGGCGGCCGCCATTGGTGGCCGTGGCGCCGACTGGTACGACTGGCCGGCCGAACTCATCCGAGACGTACCGTGGCGTGAGTTGCTCATCGCTGAGGAAGACGGCAGGCCGATCGGATTTCTGCAGCTCACCGATGCCAGCGAGGAGGAGTCGCACTATTGGGGGGACATCGAACCGGCGACGTGGGCACTGGACATCTGGATCGGATCGCCCGACGATCGAGGTCGCGGACTCGGTGCGAAGGCGATGAAGCTGGCGCTGGGTCGCGCCTTCGACCAGCACGGCGCTGGGATGGTGGTGATTGATCCTGCCGTAGGCAACCGTCGGGCGATTACGTTCTACGAGAAGCTCGGCTTCGTACGCGTCGGGGTTCGCGAGTTCGGCGACGATGAGTGCTTGGTGATGCGCCTGTTGCGGAGCTCGACCGACTGACACTGCCGATCCAAGAGCGCTCGAGTTCGCTGGCGACGAACCAGCGTTCGGGGCAGGTCGATTGTTGCCTCGGGAATTGACGCGCCGGTCAGGGGTCGCCTGACTTGGCGTCGTCAGCTTCGGCGTCAGCGATCCAGTTGGGCGGCTCACTCCAGTGCGCTTCCTGCTCGGTCTTGCGGCCGAGGATTGTCCCGACTCCCAACATGACTGCGCTGACCAGCCGGACGAGCAGCCTCACCGCACCATTGTGCAAGGAAGATCGGCCCCTGCACCCACCAACCGGTGTTTGGGGCGCATGCGTCACTGGGTGGCTACAGCCAAGGCTCCGGCCATGACAGGCTCTGCGGATGGAACTGAAGCCGTGGCCCGCAGACTTCTCGACCAAGAAGGCGGGCCTCGGGTGTCCGCAGTGTGAAGTAGGACGAGTCGACGAGACCGAACACGGTGTCCGGTACTTTGCAGGAAGCATTGCTGACGGATACCTGCAGAAGTCCGGCCCCACCCCTGGCTACTCGGTGGTGATCTTCCGGGGTCGCCACGTCGGCGCCCCACACGAAATGAGCGGTGACGAGCACGCCGCTTTCTGGGCCGAGATCGGAGTCGTCGCCGAAGCCATCGAGGCCGTGTATCGACCCATCCACCTGAACTTCCAAATCCTGGGCAACCAGGATCCCCACGTCCACGTGCACATTGTTCCGCGCCACGACCCCGATCCGGCCCCCTCGATGCCCCTGCCAGCGGAGGCCTGGGCTGCGTCCACTCGCCTCGACGAGGACGACCTCGCACACCAGATCGAGGCGCTGCGAGCGGTCCTCACTGCTCCATGATCCCGATGGGGCGACCCTCGACCCACCGCCCGCAGCCGGAATCGAACCAACGACCGACGAGCACGGTAACGCTCCAGATATTCACGATCATCTGAGCCCCGCCGGCGCCACAGTGCGGCCCAAGCCGAGCACTGCACTTTCCCGCACAGCCTGACGGATCGCGCCGGGTAGACGGTGCCACGTGGGTCGGGGCTGAGCCTTTCGTGGGGCCGTGGGCCGCACGACCACCATCGTCACCTGTCTGCGGGGCGTGTCTTTCATCCTGCCTACGGACGTGGGAGCCGAGACGTCGGGCGCTGGTGGGCGGAGCGTCTTGACAAGCACCTCGAGGCGAGCGACCATGTCTTTTCGAGCTTTGTGGGAGCAGACGTCCTGGGCGAGACACAGCAACACTTACCGAGCCGCTCGCAGCTGACGCATCGCACGTACGGGATCGTGCTCGCTGGCGGCCGCGGCAGTCGCCTCCACCAACTCACCGACTGGCGAGCCAAGCCGGCGGTTCCGTTCGCAGGCAAACTGAAAATCGTCGACTTCGCGCTGAGCAACTGCGTCAACTCTGACATCCGTCGCATCGGCGTGCTCACTCAGTACAAGGCGCAGAGTCTGATCCGGCACATCGAGCGGGGCTGGGGCTTCCTGGCCACGTCGCTCGGTGAGTTCGTCGATGTCGTTCCCGCCCAACAACAGCACGGTGAGGTCTGGTACTCCGGCACGGCCGACGCGGTCTGGCAGAACATGGGCATGGTCCAACAGGAACGGCCCGACCACGTGCTCATCCTCGGAGGCGACCACGTGTACAAGATGGACTACGCAGTGATGCTCGAGGAACACGTCGCCAGCGGGGCCCGACTGTCGGTGGCGTGCGTCGAGGTGCCGCGCGAGCAGTCGGTCGAGTTCGGGGTGGTGGCGGTCGACGCTCACGACCGGATCACCGAGTTCAGCGAAAAGCAGCCGGACGCGCCCAGCATTCCCGACCGGCCGACACACGTTTTGGCCAGCATGGGCATCTACGTCTTCGACACCGACTTCCTGGTCGAACTGCTCTCGGTCGACGCCCAGGATCCGGCGTCGAGCCACGACTTCGGTCGCGACGTCATCCCGGCTGCGATCGGTCGCGAACCGGTCCACGCCCACCGCTTCGCCCGCAGCTGTGTGAACATGGTCGGCAACGAGCCGTACTGGCGCGATGTGGGCACCGTCGATGCCTACTGGGATGCGCACATGGACCTCACTCATGTGGTCCCCGACCTGAACCTGTACGACGACAGTTGGCCGATCCTCAGTCTGCAGCCACAGCTGGCACCGGCGAAGTTCGTGTTCGACGACGACGGCCGGCGGGGGTCCGCGGTCGACTCGCTGGTGTCCAGTGGCTGCATCGTCAGCGGTGCCGTCGTGCGGCGCTCGGTGCTGTTCTCGAAGGTACTGATTGACCAGGGGACCGTGATCGAGGAGTCGCTGGTGCTCCCCTACGTGACGATCGGCCGAGACGTGACGGTGCGTCGGTCGGTGGTGGACAAGTACTGCCACCTGCCCGACGGGTTCAGCGTCGGCATCGATCTCGACGCCGACCGCGCTCGCGGATTCCACGTCACCGAACGCGGCATCACACTGGTCACCCCCGAGATGCTCGGTCAGGATTTCCGCAGTCGCGGCGCAACTTCTTGAGACCGTGCGAAGAGAACTGAATCGCCCCGGGTTTGGTCTGCCCCGGGGATCGCGCGGGAGGTGTACTTGAATCTCGGGCATTGATGATGAGGAGGTCATCGTGCCAAGGAGGTACCCGGTCGAGTTCCGTCGCAAGGTGCTCGATCTGATTGAGGCCGGCAAGCCGGTCGCCGAGATCGCTGTGCTACTCGGTGTGTCGGACCAGACGATCTACAACTGGCGGAATCAGGACCGGATCGATCAAGGTCTGCGTACGGGTGTGTCGACGGTCGAGTCCGCAGAGTTGGCCGCCGCTCGCAAGCGGATCCGCGACCCGGAGACCGAGCTCACCGTCACGAAGCGAGCGAACGAATTGCTGAAGGCGCAGTCGGACCCAAAAGGCGCTGGGAGGTCGTCGCGCAGATCGTGAGCGAGGGCCTCCCGATCGAGGTGACGTGCCGGGTCGTCGGCGTCTCGGTGTCGGGGTTCTACATGTGGCGCAAACGCAAGCCGTCGGCTCGATCGGTGCGTCACACAATGGTCGCCGAGGTGATCCGCCAGGTCCACGACGAGTCTCGCCAGACCTACGGCGCGCGCCGTGTCCACGCCGAGCTCGTGCTGGGCCGCGAGATGACCGTGGCGCGTTGCACGGTCGAGTTGATCATGCGCCGCCTTGGCCTGGCGGGCCTACCGGGCCGGCCGAGGTACCGCAAGATCCCGAACACGCCGACCGCTGAGGACCTGGTGAATCGTGACTTCGCACGGAACGAGCCGAACCGTTTGTGGCTCACCGACATCACCGAGCACCCGACGAGGGAGGGCAAGGTGTACTGCGCTGTCGTGCTCGACGCCTTCTCGCGCCGCGTTGTCGGTTGGTCGATCGACTCGTCCCGGACATCGAACCTGGTCGTGAACGCGCTCGGAATGGCGATCGAGAACCGCCAGGCCGAAGGTGTCGTGATCCACTCCGACCACGGCACCCAATACACATCCTGGGCGTTCACTCGCCGAGCGCTTGACTCGGGGTTGGTGCCGTCGATGGGCTCGATCGGCGACTGCTACGACCACGGCCAGATGGAGTCGTTCTGGGCACGGATACAGATCGAGCTACTTAACCGCAAGCTGAGCGGCCAGCAGCAACAGGACGCGTGTCAGGCGAATCTGTTGCCTCGCGAACTATGAGATGATCTCCCGCCATGAGTGATGGCGAGCGCGGCAGGTACGCCCTGGCATTGTCCGATGGTGAGATCCAGCGGTACCGGTTCATGGCCCAGGCGGCTCGAGAACGCGAAGCTCAGTGGTGGCAGCTCGCCGGTATTACCGATGGTGCCTGCGTGCTGGACTTGGGATGCGGCCCGGGCCTCGTCGCTTTCGAGATGTCTGAGGTGGTCGGTGCCGGCGGACGAGTCGTTGGTGTCGACCGCGAGGCCGATGCAGTTGCGACGGCACGCGCGCTGCTCGACGAAGCCGGACACCCACAGGTGGAGGTGTACCGAGCCGAAGCCTGGGACACCGGACTCGAACCAGGAACCTTCGATGTGGTGTGTCTGCGCCACGTGTTGGCACACAACACGTCCGAGGAGATGTCTCGCATCCTCGAACACGTGCGGGTTCTGCTTCGCCCCGGCGGCTGCTGCTACGTGGCAGAGAGCGACCTGACAGCGAATCGAATCGACCCGCCCATTGCCGACATGGTCGACCTCACCGATCGGTACATCACGTATCTGCGTTCTGTGGGCCGCAACCCTGCCACCGGTCCGATGATGGGCTCGGTCCTCCTCGCTGCCGGGTTTGAGTTGGTGGGCCGCGACGCCCAGTACGTGATGCCACCTCCGGGTCGCGGCGTCCGGCCTCCCTCGTGGGCGGCACGCGAAGCCATGGTCGATGCCGGTATCGCAACCGCCGACGACGTCGAACGGTGGGATCGCGCGTTCACAGACCGCATCGACGACGTGGTGAACTTCTTCGTCGCAAGTCATCTCATCATCGGCAGAACGCCACAGCGCTGACCGGAGCGACCAACCCCTCCGAGATCTTCGAGAGCTCCTCGAGATAAGTGCCGACCGGAGGCACTCGATAACGACGCTCGGTAACCCGGTATGAACCGTTCAACGGCCACCGCACCACGGCCCAAGCCGAGTGCACGGGAATCGCAGCGGGTCGTGGCGACGGCCGCGGAATGGACTGAACGAACAGCTACGGTCCGCGAAGGTGCTGGGACGGAGTCCCCATTTAGCGAGAGCGGCGTGTTGGAATGATGGGGGTTGGACGAAGTACGATCGACATGGCCTGGGTGGGCGGTAGTACGCCTTGGGCTGTTCTGACGTCGAGTTCCAGGGTCTGAGATCATGTTTCTGTTCTTGGGATTCACTCTGCTGGTGCTGGTCGGAATACTGCTGGTCTTGACATATCGGG
The DNA here is from genome assembly GCA_041747915.1 of Ilumatobacteraceae bacterium. GTDB lineage: Bacteria > Actinomycetota > Acidimicrobiia > Acidimicrobiales > Ilumatobacteraceae > Sva-07. The sequence continues at coordinate 4,040 of JBGTEH010000137.1, read as the reverse complement.
AGAGGTACGACCCACTGCAGTTGATCCTGGTCCTCACCATGTTTGCTACAGGCCAGGTGTTTCGCACCGGCGCAACGGGCTGGGCAGCGTTCCTTGCTTCAGCGGTGCGTATCGCATCACCGGGCAGGTCTGCGACACATCATCATTGTTCTCGTTGAACTGGGACGGCGGGCAAACGACGCTCACGACCGGAACGATGGAGTTCCTCCTCTCCCCCAGCTTCGACGTGAGCGACTGGACGTTCGCGGGTTCGCTCGGAGGGCTGGCCGTGAACGCCACGGGCACCTGGACGATCGACGAGGACGCAGAAACGATCACGCTCGTTTCGCAGAATTGGACGGTCGACGCGCCGTTTGCCGGCACCTTGCCGCTGGGTGAGGGCGGCCAACACATCGACTTGAGTGCTCCGATTCAGCTGCTGTCCGAGCCGCCGCCAACCTGTTAACCAACTCACAGAGACGGAGAGCGTCCGCCGTCATGGAGGTACGGGCTCGCGCAGGCCTCTCCTCCCTCGTGAATGACCACAGCCCAAGAGACGCTTTCAGTGACACGAGACCGGGGCGCCACATAACCCTCGCTCCGTAATCCAGCTGACGGCGTGAACCGCCCGCCGCACCACGGCCCAACTGCTGCGCCCACGTAATCACGCTGGGTATTGGCCAGGACGTTGCAGTGTGGGTGTCGAGGAGTCATGCCGGTTGCGCCTGGTGGGAATGGGGTAGAGCCGCTTCATGATCATCGTGTCTGGTTTCCTCAAGGTTGATCCCGGCCAGCGGACCGAGTATCTGGACAGTTGCGACGAGGTCATTCGGGCGGCCCGTTCCGCACCTGGCTGCGTCGACTTCCATCTCTCGGCTGATCCGATCGAGGCCGGTCGAATCAACATCTTCGAGCAGTGGGAGACGGTCGAATCCGTGGAAGCCTTTCGCGGATCGGGGCCGAGTGACGACCAGCAGTCGGTCATCACTGGAGCGAACGTCATGCAGCATGAGATCGCCAGCAGCATCTCGTTGACCTGAGGAGCACACCCCGCACACTGCAACACGCGTAATCACCGTCGGGACAACGACGCCCGCGCCGTATCGCGGCCCAACCGTGACACGAGATGATCCCGTGAGGTGAAGACCTCACGGGATCGTTCTGGACGCATCGGGACCGTGCCGGGGTGGTCGTGGCGTAGCCGGGCGGAACACGGCGGTCAGTGTTGTTGTCGTTGTGGCGCACCGAGAGCCGATCTCCATGAAAACCACCGATTCGTCGATGTGCGTGGGGAGTACGTTCTCTTCGGAGGCACCGTGAGAACGCAGAACATTTATGACGACCCCGACTTTCTTGCGGGGTATGTCACCCTCGACCGTCAGATCCATGGTCTCGATGGAGCAGCGGAATGGCCTGATCTCCGGTCGATGCTTCCCGAGGTGGAGGGTCGACGAGTCGTGGATCTTGGTTGCGGCTTCGGCTGGTTCAGCAGATGGGCGGACGAGAACGGGGCGGCCTCTGTTCTCGGTGTCGACATCTCCACAAAGATGCTTGAGCGTGCGCGCTCGGAAACAACCAGCGCGACGATCGAGTACCAGTGCGCCGACCTCGATTTCGTCGTTCTTGATCCCGGTTCCACGGACCTCGTCTTCAGTTCACTCGCATTCCACTACGTGCGCGACCTCAGCCGCCTGCTCTCGATGGTCGCTGAGTCGATGACGCCGGGCTCGTCGGTCGTGTATTCTGTCGAACACCCGATCTACAGCGCACCGACGACACAGAGATTCGAGACGAGCGACTCCGGTGATCGGATCTGGCCACTCGACAACTACCTCGTCGAAGGCCAACGGGTTGCGACCTGGTTCGTGGACGGTGTTCTCAAAGAACACCGAACGGTCGCAACCTATGTGAACACCGTGGTCGATTCCGGTCTCGTTCTGGACCAGATCGTCGAGTGGGGGCCGACCGCCGAAGCCGTCGAGGCGCGACCCGAACTTGCAGACGATCGACACCGACCCTGGTTCTTGCTCCTTCGAGCAACCAAGCCAAACGACTAACCGCCAAACACCCGATCAGAAACGCGCGAGCCCGGGGTCTTCCGAATTGGCGCAGCCGGCAAACCAGCGCACCGCGATGGGGTGAATAATGGGCGCCTGATATCCGGCTGTCATCGTGGCCGAGGCGCCGCAGTGCGGGCCTTCCGTGACGCGCGAGATGATCCCGTCCAGCCCCGGCGTGGTGGGGCAACCTCTTCGTTCGTTCGAGCAATGCCCGGCAGCCGGGCGGTGCTCAATTCTCTCTGCGCCGTCGGTGGCCTGTGCGATGATCGACGACATGCGGGAGATAGAGGTGGTGGTCGCGCATTCGGAGCGCGTGACCCTGCGTGTCGGCGATGTGTTCCTGAAGATCGACACGGATCAAGCGCGCATCGACCGAGAGGTCGAGGTCATGGCGAGGGCACCGATCCCCACCCCCGAGGTCCTTTGGCGCAAGCCGCCGGTGCTCGCCCTCGCGGCAATTCCTGGAGCGGCGCTCGGCGTGCTTGATGAGCCTTCGCGTGCGTCTTCGGCGGCGTGGGTCGCGGCGGGTGCCGCCGTCCGCACGCTGCACGACGCTCCACTGCCGCCATGGACCAGCAGCCAGTGTCAGCAGCAGCCCGTCATCAGCAGTGGGGACATGGTCGAGTTTCCACCATTGCTCGACTCGGAGTGTGAGTGGCTCGTCGCCAACGATGTCGTGTCCGCCGACGTTGTGAGGCGCAATCGTCAGGTCGCGGAGGCGGTGCTGCGGCCATGGACACCAGTGTTCATCCACGGCGATCTGCAGATCGTTCATGTCTTCGTCGACGGTGACGTGGTGAGCGGCGTCGTTGACTGGTCCGAGGGCGGCCAAGGCGATGCGATGTATGACCTCGCCACCCTGACGCTCGCCCACGAGGAGCACCTCGGCGATGTCGTCGCGGGCTATGGCGTCGGGATCGAGATTGACGTGATCCGCGCGTACTGGTCGTTGCGAAGCTTGATGGTGATCCGGTGGCTGGCTGAGCACGGCTACGGCGCTCCGGCGACGTTCCCAGAGGTCGCGGTGCTGAAGTCCTTGTCAACCAGCTCGTAGATGTGCGGGGCGCTCCACCCATGTCCGACGACCCGTCCTAAGGGTTCGCTCAGCCGACCGGAACGACGGGTGGGCTTGCACCCATGGCTATCGGGTGCCGAGAACACGCGGTCACAGCGCCGTGCGGGCCCTGCCACCGAAATGCCGGTTCCGCCACTCGATATCGCCGCACGTAATCCCGCTCCGGCCCAGGTCCGCCGCGCCGCATCGCGGCCCAAGCCGAGCACCCGATAATCACGTCGCCGCGCCAGCGACCTGGGACGGAGGGGAGCGCAGATCGGCAGATCTGCACGCGTTGCGCGTCTACTTGTAGCGCTCCACCAGGCGACGCATCTCCTCGTGGTACTCGTTCACCGCCGAATTGAACCGGTCGGTCGGAAGGGTCCAGCTGGTCAGCGGTTCACAGTTGACGCGGTCGCGGAGCCAGGTCTCGATCCAGCTCGCTCGTTCACGTGGCATTGTCGACGGACACGCAGTGTGGAGTTCCTGGCCTGCTGCCGTACGACGATATCGAAGACTTGTCTCCTCGACGAGTCCCGAGCCGATTAGGCGTTGAACGGTTTGTTCCGTCTCCGCTCGGTTGAGCACAGTCCTGTTGACGTAATCGATAAGGCCGAGTACTCGGGTGAGTTCGACGCCTTCCGAACCCGGATCGCCGACGCTGTCGAACGCGAGCGCATCGATGCGGTTCCAGGCGTCTGGCACACGAGCAGAATGCCCGGTATGTGCGCTCGACGCAAGCGCTCGGGCCGGTGCCGCGGTATCCGGGGACCGCTCGATAATGGTCCGGGTAATCACCGGCGATCGCGCATGGCCCGCGCCACACTTCGAAGCCTCTTTGTGTCAACCCCCAGTTTCTGAGGCGTCTGCGGGCGCGTGAGGTGGTGCCTCTGGCGTTGCCGGAGGTGGCGTCGTAGGGTTGGTTGTCGGGTCCGGGAGTGACCTAT
>JBGTEH010000136.1:0-6081 GCA_041747915.1 Ilumatobacteraceae bacterium | reverse complement strand
GCGATGTCGAGCAGCGGGTTCTTTCCGGTCACCTCGAACACGTCGTACGCGGCCTGCTTGATGATCCGAGCGCGGGGGTCGTAGTTCTTGTACACCCGATGACCGAAGCCCATCAGTCGACCCTCGCCGGCCTTCACCGTTTCCACGAAGGCAGGAACGTTCTCGATCGAACCGATCTCGCCGAGCATGCGCACGACAGCCTCGTTGGCGCCGCCGTGCAGGGGTCCGTAGAGCGCAGCAGCAGCTCCAGCGGCCGACGAGTACGGGTCGGCCTGACTCGATCCGATCACGCGCATCGCCGTGGTGCCGCAGTTCTGCTCGTGGTCTGCGTGGAGGATGAACAACACCTCCATCGCCCGCTCCAGGCGTGGGTCGACCTCGTAGTCGCCGATCTTCCACATCATGTTGAGGAAGTTGGCGGGGTACGACAGGTCGTTGTCGGGATAGTTGAACGGGAGCCCGACCGAGAAGCGGTAGCACATCGCGGCGATCGTCGGGGCCTTGGCGATCAGGCGCAGAATCTGACGATCGCGCTGGGGCGGGTCGTCGATGTCCTTCGAGCCGTCGTAGAACGTGCCGAGTGCGGCGACCGCCGAGATGAACATTCCCATCGGATGAGCGTTGTAGTGGAACCCATCGACGAATCGCTTGCGCATGTTCTCGTGGATGAACGTGTGGTTGGTCACGTCGGTGACCCACCCATCGAGCTGGTCCCTGTTCGGCAACTCACCGTTCAACAACAGGTACGAGACCTCGAGATACGTCGAGTGCTCGGCGAGCTGCTCGATCGGATACCCGCCGTAGCGCAGGATCCCGGCCTCACCGTCGAGATAGGTGATTGCCGACTTGCACGACGCCGTCGACAGATACGCCGGGTCGTAGCAGTACAGCGTCGGATCGAGTTCACGCAATGCCGACGAGGGAAACACACCACCCTCGATGGGCACGGTGACGGTCTTGCCGGTGCGGTCGTCGGTGATGGTGATGGTGTCGGGCACGTGGCTTCCTCTCGTGGCGCGAACTCGTTGTCGGTGCAGTCGGAGGTTCCTCCCCGACCGCGGGCACACGCTAGTGCCGACCTGTCGTCGCAGCCCCAACCGGCCTTGCGTTCACCGCGTGTTCACCTCCGTACACCTGGGCGGCCGTCGGTCAGAGCGGACTGTTGCCGTGCTTGCGTCCGCTCAACGATTCGCGCTTGTCGACGAGCGCATCCAGAGCAGCAGCGATCTCGCGGCGCGTGTCCGCCGGATCGATCACAGCATCGACCAGGCCCCGCTCGGCGGCGATGTACGGATTGAGCAAGCGATGCGCATAGTCGAGTTCGAACTCGGCGCGCTCCTCGGGTGTGGCGCGTCGCTGAAGGATGGCGGCGGCCTGCCCTGCTCCCATCACCGCCAGCTCGGCCCACGGCCAGGCGAGGCAGAGGTCGTTGCCCATCGTCTTGGAATCCATCACGATGTACGCGCCGCCGTAGCTCTTGCGCAGGATCACGCAGATGCGCGGCACGGTTGCGCGGGCGTAGGCGAACACCAGCTGGGCGCCGTGGCGGATCATCCCGCGCCATTCGAGGTCCTTGCCGGGGTAGAAGCCCGGCGTGTCGACGAGCGTGATGATCGGCAGGTTGAACGCATCACACATCGCCACGAAGCGCGCCGCCTTCTGCGAAGCGGGAATGTCGAGCGTGCCGGCGAGGGTGATTGGTTGGTTGGCGACGATGCCCACCGGCGCGCCCGCGATCGTGGCGAATGAAGTGACCACGTTCGCTGCCCACTGCGGCCGCAGCTCCAGCATCGAGCCGTCGTCGACGATCGCCGCAACGACCTTGCGTACGTCGTAGCTGCCTGTGGAGGTCGGCGGGATCATCGCACCGGCCTCAGGGCACAGCCGGTCGGACGGGTCGTCGGTGGCGAAGGTCGGTGCTGGCGAATCCACGTGATCCGGCAGGTACGAGAGCAGTTCGCCGATGGCCTCGATCGCCCCCGCTCGGTCGGCGACGACCAGTGTCGCCACGCCGCTGTATCTGCCGTGGTTCGTGGCGCCACCGAGTTCTTCGACGCCGATGCCGACGCCGGTGAACTCCTCGACCATCGTAGGTCCGTTCACGAAGGCGTAACTGTCGACCGTCATCACCGTCAGGTCGGCGAGGCCCAACAGAAGAGCGGGACCGGACACGGCGGGACCGTCGACGATCACGGCCATCGGCACGATTCCGGAGCATTCGACCATGGCGGCGGCCACGGTTCCCCAGGCGTGCAGCGCGGGAATCCCTTCGTCGATGGCGGCACCCGAGGTGTCCAGCACGATGACGAGGGGGAGTCGCTGATGGTGGGCGGCCCTCGCAGCTCTGGCCAACTGTGTCGACGATTCGGACGTGAGCGGGGTGCTGCGGTCGTCGGGCGTGAACTCGGCCCACACCACGCGACGGTCCTCGAGCAGCCGCACCGACACCGCGATGTCGCTCGGGGTGTGCGCGCCGAGCGTCAACTCGATCGTCGCCGGTGCTCGCTCGCTCATGTGCGGCGACAGTATCCCTCCGCTGCCGGTTGCGGTGAACGGCCCGTCAGCCCGGCCGGGTGAACGGGATGGCGCTCGCCTCCGAATGCACGCCGTGCTGGGCGTGACCCTTTTCGCGCGTGACCTCGCGCAAGGTTTCGAGGGCGGCCATGGTGGGTGCACTCGCGCTCGGGCGGCGACGGCGAGCGAATGCGACCACACGCCGGGGGAGCTCGGGAACCGTGATGCGTCGGAACGAGCCTTCGAGCCAGGTCGGAACCGCTGTGGCGGGCACGATCGCCGCGCCGAAACCGTCGAATGCCAGCGATGCGAGCAGGCGGACTCCGTCGACCTCGGCCTGCGCACGCAAGGTGATGTCGGCAGCGGCGGCTGCGCGCTCGAGGACCCGGCGCAATGCGGCGCCGGGTGGCGGCAGCAGCAACGGCACCTCGTCGAGGTCGGCGAGCGGGATCGTGTCGCGTTCGGCGAGGGGATGCCCGGTTGCGGCCAGCAGGAGGAGATCTTCGGCGAACAGCGGCTCGATGACGAGTTCGGGATCGTCGACGGGAAGATGCACGATGGCTGCGTTCAACTGACCGGTGAGCACGTTGGGTACGAGCGACGACGTGGCACCCTCCTGCACGATCACCCGGACGTGGGGGTGCCGCTCGGCCAGGCGATTGAGGAATCCCGGGATCAACCATCGGGCGGTGGTGCCGATGACGCCGATGCGGGTCTGCCCCGAGACGTCGGTGTGTCGGCTCGACATGTCGGCGGCGATGTCGTCGATCTCGTTGAGGATCCGTCGCGCCCGCTCGACCACTCGGGCGCCGTCCTCGGTGAGGCCTCCTTGGGCACGATCGACCAACGTCACGCCGAGTTCCTTCTCGAGTCGGGCGATGTGACTCGAGACGTTCGACTGCACCGTGTAGAGCGCCCGCGCTGCTGCCGAGAAGGTTCCGTGGTCGGCAATGGCCACGAGGGTGGCGAGCTGGCGGACGTCCATCTCTCGAAACGATAATGGATATCTCTTCGTTCTACTTGCCAGATCGCTTGTTCACGTGCATACTTTCACAAGCAGATCGCAGTGAGAACACCCCCCATGTTCCACTCGAAGGGAAGTCCACCATCCGATTCCCCCAATCGGAGGACATTCCCAGGTTGAGAGACCCGGATCCCCCATCCGGGTCTTTCCCGTTTTTCGGTTCACTGACGTCGTGTGCGCTGGGGCGCTCTGGAAGCTCCCGGACGCACACGACGTCATCGAACCACGGTTCTGGCGCGGTTGCGACCGCGTAGTCTGGCTCGGTGACCACGACGCGCTCCGCGGCCTTCTTCGATCTCGACCGCACGCTGTTGCGCGGAGCGTCCGGGCAGATCTTCGCGACCGCCATGCGCACTGCGGGGCTCCTGAGTGGCGATCCGATCCCCGGCGAGTTGCTCGTCTACCGACTGTTCAACGCCGTCGGTGAGACGTTGCCGTCGATGGCCCTCGCTCGTCAGGGCGCCACCCTCGCCAAGGGACGTTCGCAGGCGTCGGTCGTCGCTGCTGCGGAGACCGTCGCCGACGAACTGTGCGCGCTCGTGCAGCCCTTCGCTGCCAGAGCGTTCGCGGCACACCGCGCGGCCGGTCGCCCGATCGTGCTCGCGACGACGACCCCGTACGACCTCGTCAAGCCGTTCGCCGACCGGCTCGGTCTCGATGACGTCGTGGCGACCCGGTATGGGGTGGCGTGCGACGGAACGTACGACGGAACGCTCGACGGACCATTCGTGTGGTCGGCCGGGAAGCTGGCGGCGATCACCGAATGGGCCCACGACAACGGGGTCGATCTTGCCGAGAGCTACGCCTACTCCGACAGCGTGTACGACACCCCGATGCTGTCGGCGGTCGGTCATCCGGTCGTCGTCAACCCGGATCCGAGGATGGTGTTGGTGGCCGCCGCTCGCCGATGGCCCACGCTCGATCTGAGCGTGTCGCCCGGCGTCCTCAAGGTACCGATGATCGGATTGGAGGTGCAGCAGGTGGCGCTGCGGTTCGCACGCCCGGGCCTGTACCCGTACGCGCGATTCGACATCGACGGTGTCGACAATCTCCCGTCGACCGGTCCGGTCATTCTGTGCGCGAACCATCGCAGCTACTTCGACGTGGCTGCGCTGTCGTTGATGATCGCCAAAAGCGGTCGGCCGGCGCGCTTCCTCGGCAAGAAGGAGGTCTTCGATGCTCCCATCGTCGGACCGATCGCAGCGGCGATGGGTGGCATTCGCGTCGACCGGAGCACAGGTTCCGACGAGCCTCTCGCCGCAGCGGCCGACGCACTGGCCGGAGGCGAGATGATCGCCATGATGCCCGAAGGGACGATCCCACGCGGTCCCGCGTTCTTCCGCAAGCCGGTCGGCCGTTGGGGGGCCGCACGCCTCGCGCAGCTGACCGGCGCACCGATCGTTCCGGTCGGTCTGTGGGGGACCGAGAAGGTCTGGCCGCGGTCGCGTCGCCTCCCGAATGTCCTCAACCTCGCCGCGCCGCCGACCGTGCGGGTCCGCGTCGGTGCGCCGGTCGCGCTGAAGGGCCGTTCGTTCGACGCCGACACCAAGCGGATCATGGCGGCGATCATCGAGCTTCTGCCACCTGATGCGTATGGTCGTCGCCGCCCGAGCGCCGAGGAGCTGGCGCTCACCTATCCCCGCGGACATCGTGGCGATCCCGCTGGCGAGGTCGGTCGTCGACCAGGAACAGATGTCGCCGACGACATCTGATTCGGAAAGTTTGATCGAACGTCATCCGCCGTCGGTCACTGGTTCGTAGAGATCACAGGCCGCTCGCTGCGGCGTGAACAACACAGCGAATCATTTCCCCTACGAAAAGGATGACCTCCATGAAGCGTACCTCCACCCGTCTCGTCGCCGTCGGCGCAATCGCCGGCCTGCTGGCCCTGAGCGCCTGCGGATCGGACGAGAACGACAGCTCCGACACCACTCCCGCTGAAGGAGCCGAAACTGCCGTGACAGAAGCCATGGCCGAAGAAGAGACCGTCGCCACCGACGCAATGGAAGAAGAGGAGACCATCACGACCGACGTCGCAGCAGCCGCTGGCGACATCGTCGAGACGGCGATCAACGCCGGCTCGTTCGGTACCCTCGTGGCCGCCGTCGAGGCAGCCGGACTCGTCGAGACCCTCCAGAGCCCCGGACCGTTCACGGTCCTCGCCCCGACCGACGACGCCTTCGCTGCGCTGCCGGAAGGTCTCGTCGACTGCCTGCTCCTGCCGGAGAACCAGGAGGCCCTCGGCGCCATCCTCACCTACCACGTGATCTCCGGCGCAGTGGCGTCCGGTGACCTCGTCGACGGCGATGTCCCGACCGTGCAGGGCGAGAACGTCACGGTCGACCTGACCGACGGCGTCAAGTTCAACAACGCCACGGTGGTCCAGGCAGACGTGACCGCCAGCAACGGCATCGTCCACGCCATCGACGCAGTGCTCGTTCCGCCGTCGATCGACGTCGAGGCGTTCCTCGCCACCTGCGCCTGATCTGATCAGCAACATCTGAAACACCCAGTGGGGTTGCTCGCCGTCATGGCGAGCAACC
>JBGTEH010000135.1:0-8362 GCA_041747915.1 Ilumatobacteraceae bacterium | reverse complement strand
CGATGATCTCATCGTCCGATGCGGTTCGCAGGCCGATGTCTCGAACGTGGACTGCGTCGTGACCGGCATCCCGCAGGAGCACCGCCAGACGCGGCGAGAGGTTGGCGTCAACGACGTAGTTCACGCGAGTCGCGTCAGCGGCAACTCGCGTTCCTGTACGGCCGCCGCGGCGTACTCCAGTGCAGCAGGAATGTCAGCCGGCTCGAGATCAGGGAAGTCGAGGAGAATCTGTTCAGCGGGCACGCCCGCCGCGAGTTGGCCGAGAACAGTCGCCACTGGGATGCGAAGCCCTCGAATGCACGGGGCGCCACGCATCTTGGAGGGATCAACCGTAATCCGTTCGAACTCGGCTTCCATCCCGACACGGTACCCGCCCCGCTCGTACAGCCCGCACGTCACCGCGACGCAGCGACGGCCTGACTGGTCGACGGGATTATCGGGTGCTCGGCTTGGGCCGCACTGTGCGGGTCATCCTGAAAACGTGATCGGGTTATCGGGTGGCGATATGTGGCGCTGGATCGGGATTGGTGCAACAGGTCTGGCGAGCGAGAGTGATCGACTACGCATTGAGCTGAAGGGCGGTGCGACTCCAATCTCTGGACGGTTCAATCCCCGGCGCGAAGACCGTCCGCATGCCGGTGCGAACCTCAGGATCGTTCGATTCTGGTGGTTGCGTGGTCGGGCACGGCTACAGGGATGGGGTAGGTGTTTGTGACCGCGTCGTTGAGGAGTTTCTGGATGTTCGCAATGGGGACCAGCCCGTTGGTTGAGAGATCGTTGGTTACGGTTGAGGTGACCCCGATGAGGAGGAGTTCGCCGTGTCGCTCTGCGAACAGTCCGCCCCCGGAGGCGCCCGGGATGAGGCCGCAGCGGATTGTCAGGCGGTGGGCAGTGACTTCAACGGATGTCGATCGCTCCTCGCAGCCGGCCGCAGCGGTGCCGATCTTGATGTATCCGCCCGTTGCGTGTGCGGGTAGCGGGCGGTTGCGAGGATTGGTTCCTCTTAGCAGCGTGCCATCGGTATCGATCGGTTGGAAGCCGGCCAGCGTGACAAGCCCTCGTCGATCTAGCCCATGTCCCAGCGTTGCTGACGGTCCAGGGAGGACTTTGCTCATCACGAGCACAGCGCCGTCGAGTTCGGGGAGCGGGGTGTTGTGGTAACGCGTATCGACCAACACTGCGATGGCGGTGTACTCATTCTCGTTGCGTCGGACGGTGATCGGCGTGACGTTGCCATTGCGGTCCAGCACACAGTGGGCGGCCGTGACGACGTGCGGTGTCCCGGTGATGGGTGTGCCGGTACAGGTTTCGCTACCGTCGACGCGAACGATCACGTCTGCGATGTCACCGTGCAACACGTGAGGTCCGGTCAACGGTGCGTCGAGTTGGAGCTCCTGGTGCAGCCCAGGGGCCAGCGAGGCGGGTCGATCGATGTTCGTCGGCGTCGGCATGGTTGCTACGAGCATCAGTAGGACGCTCATGAGCAGTGCTTGGGACGGGAGCGGGGTGGGATGGCCGTCGTTCGCTTGATGCATGAGGCGACGGTGCGCCGCACTGCGGAATGCCCCTGGAAGTACCGTCGAACGGACGCTGAGACCGCCCTGAAAAAGCGCTCAAGCGGGTCGCCTTCGAGGTCCGCGAACCAACGCAGGATCCCGCTTCGAGACGGTGTTTGTCCTGCTCACACGCAATTTGAGTATCCCTTGAGTGGGGTCGCCTACGCTCGAAAGCAGTGACTGATCCGCACGGCATCGCCGAAGTTGGAAGCGATGTTCGACAACTCGAGTACGAGGTGCTGGGCCGCTCGAGGTGCGCGTTTTGGGCTCGAGAGTCGCAATCGGTGGCCGCAAGCAGCGCGGGGTGCTGGCGATGTTGATCGCCGCCGGAGGCCGCCCGGTGTCGGTGGACGTATTGCTGCTCGCCACCTACGGTGATGATGCGAGCCCTGGCGGGAAGGCGACGCTGCAGACATATGTTTCGAACCTTCGGCGCACGCTCGGTGACGTCATCGTGCACCAGGGAGATGCGTACCGACTCGACTGCGTGGGGGCGACGATCGACGCTCGCATGTTCGAGGACTTGTGTGCGCGTGCGGCGGCCATCGAAGACCCGGAACGGACGTCCGAGGTGCTTCGCGAGGCTTTGTCGGTGTGGCGGGGTCATCCGTTCGCCGACATCGAGGCGAATGGGCATCTCGATGGTGAGATCACTCGGCTGAGCGAGATGCGTGTGTCCGCGGTTGAGCTGCGTATCGACGCCGACATGCGGGCGGGACGGGATCGTGAGGTTGTGGGCGAGCTCGACGCTCTGACCGTCGAGTACCCGTACCGCGAAAGCCTGCGAGCGCTCCACATGTTGGCGCTGTACCGGTGTGGCCGGCAAGCGGAGGCGTTGCGCGCGTATGCACGCACTCGTGAGGTTCTGGTGGAGGGACTCGGCATCGATCCCTCACCGGACTTGCAGGCCCTCGAACGGCAGATTCTCGTCCACGACCACGCACTGTTGATCAGCGTTGCGCCAACGGTCCAACGGCGGGCAGTGTTGGTCGCTGACGTCGATGACGTTGGATGGCGGGATCCGTCCGAGCGAGACGCGGCGTTCCGTCGCCGTGACGAAGCCTTGGATGCCGTCGCCGCACAACACGATGGAACGAAGCTGAGCCCCAGAGGAACCGCCGGCTACGTGATGTTCAGCGACGCCATTCAGGCCGTTCGAGCTGCACGTTCGATCCTGAACGATCACACTCGCATCGCAATCGATGTTGGGGACCTGGAACTTTGCGTAGATGAGCCAGTCGGGCCGCCGCTCGCCCGTGCCGCACGGCTTGTCGCCACGGCCCACGTCGGACAAGCACTGCTGTCGTCCGCTACCCATGATGCGCTCGCATCCGGTGCCGAGATCGGCTGGGCAGCCGAATCACTCGGGCGTTTCGACATCGCCGGGCTCGATCCTGGCATCCACATTTATCAGCTGGTCGGTCGCGAGTTCGGCTCGGACTTTCCGCCATTGTGCGTTAACCGGCTGCCGCCGCCGATCCCGGGCGGCGCCGAACGTTCAGTTCCTGGGTACGAACTCCGTGAGCTCATCGGCATCGGGGAGTTCGGCGAGTCGCATCGCGCTTATCAGCCGTCGGTGGGCCGTGAGGTCGCTCTGCGGGTGTTCGCTCGCGACATGGTGTGCCATCCGCAGTTCGTGCGCCGTTTCGAGACTGCGTCTCAGGCGATCAGCCGCATCGATCATCCTCACATCGTTCCGCTTCTCGATTACTGGCGCGAGCCGACCCGAGCCGTGATGGTGAGCCGCTTGATGACCGGGGGCACACTCGCAGGACGGATACCGGCGGACGGGTTCGGCCCGGCAGAGGCCGTCGACATCGTGGAGACGATCGGATCGGCCGTGGCCTCCGCCCACCGCCGCGGCGTGGTACACGGACGGATTCGCCCGGAGAACGTTCTGTTCGACGACGAGGACAACGCCTTCTTGGCGGACCTTGGCATCGACGAGATCTGCGCGGGTGTTCTGACGTTTGCGAGTAGCGCGTACGACGCTCCTGAGCGGCTCGGTGGCACATTGGCGACACCGTTGTCCGACATCTACTCGCTCGGAGTTCTCGTCGATCATTTGCTGAGTGGTGCTCCGCCACCGCTCGACGCAGCGCTCGAGGTCGCCGAAGGTCCGGCGTCGGCTGTCGTTCGTCGTGCTACCGATCCTGATCCGAACCGACGGCATCAGTCGATCGGTGAGTTGTGCATCGACTTGCGGGAGGCATTCTCGGTGCCGGCCATCGCAGTGTCGACGGTGGTGCCCACACGGAACCCGTATCGGGGGCTCGAAGCGTTCGAGCAGGCCGACGCCGACGACTTCTATGGACGCGAGCGAGCTGTGGCCGAGATGGTCGCGGTGCTCCGGCACGAGCCGTTGTTGGTCGTCGTCGGCCCGTCGGGTATCGGCAAGTCATCGGCGGTCAAAGCGGGATTGCTCCCTGCGCTCGCAGCTGGAGCCGTGCCGGGCTCCGAGAGTTGGCTTGTGACCGAATTGGTGCCCGGACGTCGGCCTTTTGAACAACTCGGCGCGGCGCTCGGGCGGATCGCCAGCTCCGATGTATCCGATGTCGCTGGTGAGCTGTCGTCGGGATCGAGCGCGCTTGCGGCGGTGATCGACGAGGCGGCGCCGGGCAATCGCGGGGTTGTGATCCTGATCGACCAACTGGAAGAACTGTTCACGCAGACGATCGACGAGGCAGAGCGGCGCGACTTCCTGCGGATGCTGGTGGAGGTCGCGCAGACTCCGACGATGGCCGTTCGGCTCGTCGCCACCCTGAGGGCCGATTACTTCGACCGGCCGCTTGCCTACCCCGGCTTCGACGACGCAATTCAAGGGCGAACGGTCGTGCTGGGTGCGATGTCGTCGGACGAACTCGCTGACGCCGTCCGACTTCCGGCAGCTGCGGTCGGAGTTCAGATCGAGTCCGGCGTGGTCGACCGGATTGTCGCGGAAGTCGAGGCGCAGCCGGGTGCTCTGCCGCTCGCTCAGCACACGCTGTCGGAGCTGTTCGATCGGAGGATGACGAACACCGTCACGATCGCCGATCTCGACGCGGTCGGTGGGGTGGCGGGTTCCATCGGCCGCCGTGCCGAGCAGATCTACCAGTCGTTCGATGATCGCACGCGTGTCGCCATGGAACCGATGTTCCTCCGCCTCGTCAGTGTCACCGAGGGGCATGGCGACACGCGCCGACGTGTCCGTCGCACGGAACTCGAACGTGTCGGGATGGACACCGACGACCTCAACGCTGTGCTGGGTGAGTACGGTCGCCACCGGCTGTTGACTTTCGATCGCGACCGGACGAGCCGAGCCCCGACGGTCGAGCTGGCACACGAGGCGCTGCTCACCGAATGGGCGCAGATCGCAGAGTGGATTGAGGGGGCGCGCGAGGACCTGCTCTTTCGACGCCGCATGGAGTCGTCCGCAAGTGACTGGCTTTCCGCCGACATGGAGCCGAGCTTCCTCTACAGCGGAGGTCGGCTCGAGCTGGCGGAGGCATCGGCGAGTGGCTCGCGCTTCGAGCTGGGCGACGACGAGCGTCTCTTCCTGGCTGCGAGCCGCCAGGGCCGACCGCGATCGAGTCGCGCAGGTACGGCGGCGGCGCCGGGTAACCGTTGTACTTGCAGCTGCTGCAGTTGCGGCGATGGTGATGGCGTCGATGGCGTTCGTGCAACGACGCAACGCCGACCGCCAGGCAGATGAGACGCGCGCACGGGAGCTCGCCGGACTAGCGACCCTGGCGATCGACGAAGATCCTGAACGTGCCATCTTGCTCAGCTTGGCCGCCCTGGATCGGACCGACGACCCGTCGGCCGAGACCCTGTCGGCCCTGCATCGCGCGACACAATCGACGCGTCTGACGTCGCGGATCCCTGACGTGATGTACTGGTCGATGGACCAGAGTTCCGACGGTTCGTTGATTGCGGTCGACCGTTTGGACAGAACCGGTTTCATGATCATCGACGCTGCCTCGGGCAGGACCGTTGCTGACGTGGCGACCGACTACCCGATCGGCGATCATGCGGTGGCGTTCGATCCGACCGGTTCCACGTTGGCAGTGGCCTACGAGGCCAGCGAGGACGAGTCCGTACCTGACATTGAGCTGTTCGACGTCGCCTCGGGTCGTCGGCTTCGGTCGCTCACGGATGCGAGCGGCGCCTACGAGTATCTCGACTACGACCCAACCGGTCGCTGGTTGCTGGGAGCACGATACGAACCCGACGGTAGCTGGAGTGCGGCAGCGTGGGACGTCGCTGCGAGCGGAGGCCCTCAACTGTTCGGCGCTGCCGACGACTTCGAGCTCGGAGCCGACGGCACATCGCTGCTTGTTCAGAACGGCACGCGCCTGATCGTGTTCGACATTGCCACCGGTCAACAGCTCCGCGAGATCGACACCCCCGCCGGGGTCGAGTACTGGGAACTCGAGATCGACCCGACGGGAAAGCTTGCCGCCCTCGTCTCGGACGTTGCGCGACGCGTCGACATCATCAGCTTGGAGACCGGTGAGGTCCAAAACACCCTCCAACTACGCGACCCGTTGTTCGCACAGTTCAGCCCCGATGGGGGCGCCCTGGCCACCACCGGCCAGGACGGCCAGATCCGCGTCTACGACACCGATGACTTCGGCGAGAAACTTCGACTAGCAGGGTCCCTAGGTGCACCAAGCCAGATCTTCTTCGCTCCAGATGGCTCCCGCCTACTGTCGGCGACTACCGGCGAGGTACGCACCTGGGACATCTCCTCGATCGGTCCCGCAGTCCTCCGCAACTTCCAGGTACCAGGAGCTTTGCTCGATCGCCTCGTCGTTGCCGCCGACGAATCGGTCGCCTACGCCACGGTCTATACGAACTTCGGCGACCGCAGTTCAGTTCATCGCGTCGACATCCACAACGGACAGGACCGTGAAGTGCTCAGCGACGTCCGAT
Organism: Ilumatobacteraceae bacterium; assembly: GCA_041747915.1. Classification (GTDB taxonomy): domain Bacteria; phylum Actinomycetota; class Acidimicrobiia; order Acidimicrobiales; family Ilumatobacteraceae; genus Sva-07. Next base: position 1,892 of record JBGTEH010000135.1, on the reverse strand, counting down.
GGTACTTCTCGACCCGTCCGCTGGTGAGTCCCGACCTCTCGATCGTGGCGACCCTCGACGACAATTACATCAGCAATCTCATCAGGCTTCCCGGAGGTACGCCTTCCCAACTCGAGCGCTGCGAATCCGTGCGCGCCTTCGACGGGAGCGGCCGGGTGGCTGCCATCGACGCAGTCTTGCTGTGCGACGAGCGGGGACAGAAGCCTGATGCGACCAGCCGGATCGTTGACCTGGACACCGGTGACACGCTCGTCGATCTCGAAGGCACCGCCATCTACGCTGCCGCCTTCGGCCCGCCTGGAGAGGACGGAATCCCGCGTCTGGCGGTGGTGGTGGAGCGGACACTCCCGTCTCCAACGGTCCTCTACGATCTCGACAGCGGGGCGGCGATCGGCACCTTCGTCCCGGACGCCGAAGACTTCGTCGACAGCCTCGCGATATCGCCGGACGGCGAACGTCTCGCCATGTTGATGAGCACCGGACGTCTCATCGTGCTCGATGTCGAGCGCATCGAGGCCGGAGATGATCAATCAGCTGCGATCGTTGTCGACGTTGCCGCCCACACCGCTGGCAGCAAGGCGATTTCCATCTCGAACAGCGGATCGATCGCCACCGGATCGTCCGCCGACGGGATACGCGTCTGGTCTCGCGACGGGGAACTGCTCGCAAGTGTGCCGACGCAACAGGAAGATCCCCCGACCTTTGCCTTCGCTCCAGCCACCGACACGCTGTACTACGAGGACGGCGACGGAGTCGTCCGGCGTTTCACCATCGATGTAGAAGACGCCGCACAACTCGCCCGCTCAGTCCTCACGCGAGGTTTCACCCCGCAGGAGTGCTCGCGCTACTTCGCCGATGAAGCCTGCCCCACGTTCGACGCCTGAACCCCAGTTGGTGCCGTCGCAGGAACTCTCTGCGCAGCCAAATTCAGACACACCACGCAGAACGTTCACGCGTCGTCCTGACCAAGAGTCGAGTCAACACGCTCTCGGTCCTTTCAAAATCACCCCAGGGGGAAAACGTCATTCCCGAGCGCCACGCTTGGGGCTGCAGTCGGTCGCCAACGGCGACGGCGTCGCAGTGATTATGCGAAAGCCGGACTGTTGACGCGATTACGTGGTGCCGCGTCAGGGCCGCAGTGTGGCAAGCGGACCTGGGCCGAAGCGGGATTACGTGCGGCGATATCGAGTCCAGGCACTTCGGTGGCACGGCCCGCACAGCGTTGTGCCACGCGTTCTGGGACACCCCGGTAGCTGTGGCTGTAAGCAGAGCCGTCGTTCCGGTCGGCTGAGCGAACCGTTAGCACGGGTCGGCGGACATGCGTGGAACGCCCCACACATCTACGAACTGGCTGACAAGGACTTCAGCACTGCGACCTCTGGGAACGTCGCCGGAGCGCCGTAGCCGTGCTCGACCAGCCACCGGATCACCATCAAACTTCGCAACGACCAGTACGCGCGGATCACGTCAATCTCGATGCCAACGCCATAGCCCGCGACGACATCGCCGAGGTGCTCCTCGTGGGCGAGTGTCAGTGTGGCGAGGTCATACATCGCATCGCCTTGGCCGCCCTCGGACCAGTCAACGACGCCGCTCACCACGTCACCGTCGACGAACACATGAACGATCTGCAGGTCGCCGTGGATGAACACCGGTGTCCATGGCCGCAACACCGCCTCCGCGACCTGACGATTGCGCCTGACAACGTCGGCGGACACGACATCGTTGGCGACGAGCCACTCACACTCCGAGTCGAGCAATGGCGGAAACTCGACCGTGCCCCCACTGCTGATGACGGGCTGCTGCTGACATTGGCTGCTGGGCCACGGCGGCAGCGGAGCGTCGTGCAGCGCGCGGACGGCGGCGCCCGCCGCAACCCACGCCGCCGAAGA
>JBGTEH010000134.1:0-7929 GCA_041747915.1 Ilumatobacteraceae bacterium | reverse complement strand
TGCTGAATCCCATCAGCAGGAGCCCGACCACGTTGATCGCGACGCCGAAGAGCACGACTCGGCGGGCGTGACCCCGATCGGCGAGCGGCGCGATGAGCACCTGTGACAGGAACGCAGCGACGAAACCGATCCCGATGACGATCCCGATTGCGGTCTCGCTGATCCCGTACTCGTCGCGGTAGTCGTCGACGACGGTGAACAGAACGCCGTACCCCGCTGCCAGGCTGGCCATCAATCCGCCGAACGCAAGGAACAGAACCCGTGGCGTCGGCGCCGATCGTGCTGTGTCGGAGGCCATCGGGAGCAGGCTAACGATCGGCGGCAGCGCTGCGCCGCTCGATTCAGTCGGTTGCGACCAGGCCGGTTTCGATGGAGTCGATCAGCGATGGGTGGATGGGCATTGCGCGAACGGTGACCCCCCAGCGTCCGGAGCTCCCAGGAACGAAGCTGCACGAGTATCGGCCGTCGTGTTCGGCCACCATGTCGACCACGGTCATCGACGCCTCGTCGAACGATCCATCGGCTGCGACCGGGCCGTGAACCACCTGCACGATCAGTTCCGTGGCAGCGAGTTCGCCCGGATCAACATCGGCGACCACGTGTCGTTCGTCTGTGGCGGAGCCGGCGTCGAGGCTGGAGTCGGCCGATTGGATCGTCACTCGGACGCCCGGCCAGGCGTCGGCCACCCGATGCTTCCATGCCGCCAACTCGCGGGCAGGCGTCGCGTTGTCTGCATTGATCGCGTCCGAGCTGATCGCGGCGGGTTCGTAGAGTTGGGTGACGTAGTCGCGCACCATCCGACTGGCGATCACGTTCCATCCGAGTGTTGCCCAATTGGTGGTGATCCTGTCGATCCAGTCGTGGGGGAGTCCGTCGTCGCCCCGGCCGTAGAACGACGGCACGATCTGGTTCTCGATCACCTCGAACGCGGCAGACGCCTCGCGCCGGTCGCGGCGGACGTCGTCGGGATCGTCATCGAACGAGGCGATGTCGAAGCCGTTGCGGTCCTGCGACATCTCGTCCCACCAGCCGTCGCGGATCGAACAGTTCAGAACCCCGTTGAGCGCCGCCTTCATCCCGCTGGTGCCACATGCCTCCATCGGCCTGCGCGGTGTGTTCAACCACACGTCACAGCCGTGATACATCGTGCGCGCGATCCCGATGTCGTAGTCGGCGATGAAGACGAACCGATGCCCCACCTCGGCGGAGTGGGCGAGTCGGTCGATCTCACGGATCATCGACTTGCCCGGCTCGTCTGCAGGGTGGGCCTTGCCGGCGAACACGAACTGCACCGGGCGGTCGGAATCGAGGAGGAGAGCCTTCAGGCGATCGATCTGGCTGAGCAGCAACGTCGATCGTTTGTAGGTGGCGAATCGTCGGGCGAACCCGATCGTGAGCACATCGGGATCGAGGACGTCTTCGCGGGAGCGTCGCCTGACCATGTCGACCAGTTCGCGTCGCCCCTGGGCGCGCACGTGCCAGATGTCGTGGTGGCTGAGGTCCTTCACGCTTGCCCAGTCGGAGGCATCGGCGAGATGCCAGTCGTCGCCCATCGCTTGCGTGAGCAACTCGTCGACACGGTGGCTCACCCACGACCGGGCGTGAACACCGTTGGTGACGTGACCGATCGGCACCTCCCGCACCGCAAGATCCGGCCACAGCCCGCCGAACATCTGGCGCGACACCTCGCCGTGCAGTCTGGCGACGCCGTTCGCGCGAGCGGCGAGTCGAAAGCCCATCAGGGCCATGTTGAACGTGGCCTGGTCGGGGGTGTCCTGGCCGAGTGCGACGAACTCCGCGAACAAGACTCCGCACTCGTGCGCGAACGACGAGAAGTAGCGCTCGAAGAGGTCCAGCGGGAACTGGTCGATGCCCGCCGGAACCGGCGTGTGTGTGGTGAACAGACTCCCGGCCCGCACCGCTTCGATCGCTTCGTGGAACGTGAGTCCGCGATCGACCCACTCACGGATTCGTTCGAGGCCGAGGAAACCGGCATGGCCCTCATTCGTGTGGAACACCTGCGGATGGATGTCGAGTGCGCGCAGCGCTCGCACGCCGCCGATGCCGAGGATGATCTCCTGACGCAGGCGGTGCTGTTCGTCGCCACCGTAGAGGCGGTTGGTGACAGCGATCGCCTCGGGTGGGTTGATCGGAACGTTCGTGTCGAGCAGGTACAACGCGATGCTGCCGACGTCGACGCGCCAGACGCGCACCGTGACATCGACGCCGGCGAGATCGACGTGCACCTCGATTCCGGTGGGCTGGATCCCCAGAGCGTCCGGGACGATTGGTTCGTTGCGTTCGCGTTGCCAGCTGTCGCCGTCGAGTTCCTGATGGAAGTAGCCCTCCGCGTAGAGCAGCCCGACGCCGACCAGCGGGATCCCGAGATCGGAACTTGCCTTCAGGTGATCACCGGCGAGCACCCCGAGGCCGCCGGAGTACTGCGGCAGGGCTTCGGTGATGCCGAACTCGGGCGAGAAGTAGGCCACGAGGTCGAGTGTTGTGTCGCCGGCGGAGCGGCGGCGCCCGAACCAGTTCGACCCGCCGAGAGCTTCGTCGAGGCGCTCGCGCCCGTTGGCGACCTGTTCGACGTACTGCTCGTCGGCGGCGAGCGCCTCCCAGCAGGCCGGCGAGGTCCGTCGAACGAGATCGACAGGATGCTGGCCTGTCTCGCGCCAACTCCGACCGCTCGGCGAACCGTCGAGGCGGTCGAAGAGCGCTGCGAGCTGTCGTGTCCACGCCCACTGGAGGTTGGCGGCGATGGGTTCGAGCGCCTCCAGCGACGCCGGGACATTGCTGGTGACGGTGAACTGGTGCAGCGGTCGCATCGGCGCAGACGTTAGTGGCGCATTCGCCTGCCTTCATTCCGACACCTACAGGCACTTGTGCAACGCGACACCCCGCTCGATCGTCCGGCATCATGAGGCGGTCAGCGGGTCCCCTCTGCCGACCGACTTCGCCGGTACGCGAGCGCGGGCAGCCGATGGATTCGTTCGAGCGAAGTGTGCGCCTGATCCGTCGAACTCGATGGCCGGTTACCCCGAAATCTTGGCGACGTACTTGCGCTGGGCGGCCTGCTTGGACACGCCGAGCATCGCTCCGATCTCCGACCAGGAACGATCAGCGTTGCGAGCATCCCGGATGGCGCTGAGCAACGCCGTGTCGACATCGTCTCGCTGCTCCACGAGTTCTGCAATTGTCCGAAGCGCTGCCGTGTTCGCCTCGACGAGCTCATCGGCGTCGACGGCCCAGCGCTCGAGCGCGTCAGCGCGCTGTGCGCGTGTCGTCGTCATGGCTTGCGGGCGCCCGCCGCGATGTCCACCTGGTCAGGCTACGCATTGGACTTCTCATCGTCAACATTTGTTGACGAGAGTCGCTGAAGTTTTGCGATCGGCCCGCACCATCGCGCCGGAGGTGCGGCGCTGGGGAAAGCGATCTGGCCTGCGATTATCGATGAGCACCGCCGAACCAGCGACGGTCGGTGATCACGTTTCGAGCGGCAGCTCGACGCCGTCTACCTGACCGAGTGCGCCGGTACTGCATCATGAGCCCACGTGCTCCAGATGGCGATCACGATCGGGTCTGATCGACCGTCCGGTCGTCGCGTGTCACGCCGAGGACATCAAGTTGGTGCGTCGCCGATCATCGAGTCCTTGAACGGACCCGACAAAGGTGGAACCTATCCGGTCTCGGCCGTGAAGGTCACGCCGTGATATGCCAGCTTGCGCAGGGTGCAGGCGTCATCCTCGAGTGTTTGGGTGACTGGTCATTTTCGAGCGTGTACGTGTAGAAGCCCTTCGCACCCGGTTCGCACTCTCGGCCCAGCCACGTCACCGTGTACCCGTCGACCTCATACGTGCCGAAGCCATTCCCCGCCAGGCTGATCGTTTCCTGCGATTGTCCCCATTTGTACGTCCAGTCACCGTCGGCGACGGACGATCTTCCTCCCGATTGCTCCAGTTTGACGGAGTGTCTCTGTAGTCGCCGATTGGACGAACGGAAGCGAGGGGCGCGTCACCTGCACGCGAACGCGCCGGTTGCACCTTTGACGACGAAGCGTACGTCCGCCATGTCACTCGCTGCCCAGGTCGAACATCGTCACCTTGGCAGGTCGGCCGCCGAGGCTTGCGTAGAAGGCGAGGGCGTGCGTGTCGTCGTCGTCGGCGGGCACGAACACAACGTCGATCCCGCGATCGGCCGCACTGGTAACGAGCGCGTTGACGAGTTGACGGCCGATGCCACGACGTTGGTGGTCGACTCGGACGGCGAGGTCGTAGACGAAAAGCTCCGTGCGCTCGCGGCGGGTCATCGCCAGCTCGTGGCCGGTGATGCATCCAATCGCCTCACCGGCGTCGAAGGCGCCGATCGCCCAGAACGACTCGTTGGCAAGAAGACCTGTGACGTAGCCGTCGGACAGCACATCGGGGTCTTCGTCAAACACGTTGTGCATCATCTCGAACGCGGCTCGAGCCCGCTGTACGTCGCCGACACCGAGCCGTTCGATCACCACACCACTCCCGCTCCCGTCGTCGTCCGGGACAGACGGGGTGATCTTCCAGTAGTCACGCATCAGCTCGTGCGACCAGGCAGGTTGGCGGACCTGAGCCCTCGGCGCGAACTCGACCATGTAGGGCTTCACATCGAGGACCGGGGTGCCGTCGATGGCGTCGAGCCCTCGGACGGTCACGACCTGCTGATCGACGTTGACAATCTCGCAGGTCGTCACGCCGATCCGGTTCGGCCGACCCTTCGCACGCTGGGCAAAGATTCCGACCCGCGGCCAGTCGGACCGCCCACGCGGGTGGCGGGCGCCGACGGTGATCTTCGCCTCGTCGACCTGATCGAACACGTACACGACCTCGACGTGGGAGAACTTGTCGAGTCCGTGCATCGCGTCCGTCGGGAAGCGGTCGTCGAGGACGATCTCGCTGAGCATGCCGCCCCAGTCATCGTCGATCGGTTCGACGCGACCGCCTCGGACGACCCCGATCGGAACCATCTCGAGGGCATTCGGTTGAGTCGGCTGCGTAGTCATGGGAGCACTCCTGACGCCTATCGGTCGACCCGCTCAACGCTCGGTCTGATTCCCCGCAATCTTCGCAATGTTGCCACAGACGCGCTCGGTATCGGCGCCCGATAACCCGTTCGGATTCCCGGGACGACCCGCACGCTTCGAAGACCTTACGCGGCGTCACACTTTCACGGTCATGACGATCCAGGCAGTGCAGTGCACTGGGCTGGACGGAGGTGGATCAGCCGACGGTGATGGCCATGACTCCCTGGCGGACCGGTGACCGCCTCGGGCGTCTCGCCGCACGCCGACAGGGCGACCATTGCGAGCACCAACATCACCCATCGCATCGTCGACAACGATCCCACCGAACGACGCGGACCCAAAGCGAACTCTCGATGAACAGTTCACTGGACGGATGGGCCGGCGACGGCACCCAACTCGCCCCGATCGATCTGGGCGCGCAAGGTGACACGCTCACGTTCGAGGAGTACTTCGACGGGTGGGGCTTCGTGCGTCTGTTCGATAGGGACAACATGGAAGAGATCGACGCCTATGCCATCCCTCAGTCGCGCGACTCGTATTTCGCGAATGACTTCGGAGACCTTTCGGTCCACGAGGTAGCCACGTCCCTGCAACATGAGGGACTCGCCTACCTCTCTTACTATGCCGGTGGGATCCGCGTGATCGAGGTCGACGCGGACACGGGTATCACCGAGGTGGCGGCCTTCATCGCCGAGGGCGGCAACAACTTCTGGGGCATCGAGGCGTTCGAGCGAGACGGCGTCGAGTACATCGCGGCCTCGGACCGCGACAAGGGCCTCTACATCCTCCAGTACACGCCCACGCCCACGCCCTGACCGCAACATGCCTGGGGCCCTTGCGAACTCGCCCGGGCCCCCGAGGCGGCGCAAAACCTTCCCTGCCGTCGGCGAGGACAACAATCGTTGTGCAGTCGCTCAAGGCGGATGATCAAGGCAACTAGATGACTCAGCGGTAGGGTTCTGGGGTGGCGAAATCTGGTCCCCGAACGCAAGCCGTGTTCAACGACGGGCTCCGAATCCGACTCATCGATGCAGCTGCCTGCGTGCTCGCACGCGAGGGGTTCGCCCGGACCAGCGCCCGTGCCGTCGCCGAGGAGGCGGGAACGGTGAACGGGTCGGTCTTCTACTACTTCGGATCGATGGACGGCTTGCTCGCCGCAACTGCGAACGCCCTTGCCGACCGAGGCATTGCTCGCATCCGCGAGGGTCTCGGCGGTACCAACGCTCATGTCGAGTGGCGCAACCGTCTCAGCACGGTGCTTCGCGCCGAAGCCCACAGCGACGACGGCCACGCAGTGATGGAACTGTTCGTCGGCGCACGCACATCGCCTGCGCTCGCCAAAGAGGTCCGAGCGGCGATCGATCGCGCGGTCGACTACGCCACGTCGGAACTCGACCTGGTTCTGGAATCGTCACCTATCACGCAGCTCATCCCGGTCTCACTCATCGCCGAACTAGCAGCCGCCACCATCCTCGGCATCGAGATCTTCCAACAGAACGGACGCGACATCGACCTCGAACACGTCGCATCCGTGCTCGACCAAAGCATCCGACTGATCAGTGGCTCCAACGAGTCCGGACCATCACAGTCGAGCACCTGATGGGTCCGACTCCATGCGCCGCTACCAGAACGGGACCATCTCGATGACGCAGCTCCTTGAACGCCGGTTGGTTCAAACCTTGGCGCTGCGTCGTTGGTGGTGGGTCATTGCGGTTGTCGCCGGTCTCGTACTCGGCCCGCTCGATCTGTGGGGACAGGTCAACACGCCATACCCGTGGGCCCACCTCTTCAACTCTCCCGCGGTGTGGGCCGCTGCGGCCTTCGCATACGGACGATGGGTTCGCGAGCTGCCTGCGGCTGCTTTCGGTGCGGTGATCGTGCTGGTGGTCGGCGTCGAGACGTACTACCTCGCCGATGTGCTCGTTCGTGACGCAAGCCGTTCGAACCTCACGTCGTCGACGGCATTCGTGTGGCTGGTTGCGGGAGTCGTCGCCGGATTGGTGTTCGGGGTTGCGGGAAGCTGGGCCGCGGAGACCTCGGGGTGGCGTGCGGTGCTGGGGCGCACTGCGCTTCCTGCGATCTTCGGCGCAGAGGCCGTCCACAATCTGATCCGACTTGCCAACGAACCCGCTGACGGGCGACCCGAGGATCTCGGTCAGTTCGCCGCCTTGCTCGCCTTGCTCAGCATCGCCGCCCTGGTTGCGACAACGCGCGGTGCCGATCGGCGCACGGCCGTGCAGGTGATCGTTGCGACCGCAGTCGCAGCGGCCGCAGTCGGAGCGGCCGTCAGCGCAATCCTCTAGCAAGGTGCTGAGAACGAGACCGGCCTGACGACGGCTGCGCGCAGGTCCCCGAGGCGCCAACCACCCCAAGCGTCCGAAGTCATCCTCGAACGACCCCAAACGTCGGGAGCGTGACATCGTTCGGCATTTCGAGACAGACACGCAATCCCTTGAGGTTGGCGAGTCGGCGGCGCTCAGACGCGCTCAAGCCGCCGCGTTGGACCGGTTGGCGGTTGCGTCTCGATTTCATCCCCAACTCGAACGACACCTCCGAACACGACCACACCCATGACTCCCGCCCGTCGGACCCATGTATGTTCTTCGTCCCGGTAGCTGACCTGTTTCAGGAGTCCGGGTTGGAACCCTTCGATCTGGGCGCAGGGGTTACGTAGACCGGTCACCGCGACAAGTGCCGTGTCGCCGAGCCGAAGCATTGTTCCAACGGCCAGGTCGTGGACCTGTACTCCCATCGTCGTGATGTTCTCGCCGAGGTCGCCCGGTGACACCTGGTGCCCCTCGGCCGCCAGCTCGTCGAGCAGCTCGCTGGGGATGAGGTGAACCTGGCGGAGGTTGGGTTGGCTGGGGTCCGCG
>JBGTEH010000133.1:0-1789 GCA_041747915.1 Ilumatobacteraceae bacterium | reverse complement strand
CGCTGGCGCTGCAACTGGGCCTGCGTGCGGGCGAGACGGATCACACCACCCTTCGCGAAGCCACAGTCGATCCCTTCGGCCGCCACGACGCGACCCACCTCGTCGACCGTGTCGATGATCGCCCTGGTCATCCGGGTGCCGGCGTCGAGCCCACTCGCCGCGATCGCTCCGTGAAGGCCCCCGGCGAGCTCACCGACACACCATCCTCCGTTGCGGCCCGAGGCCCCGAAGCCCACCATCTCGCGTTCGACGACGAGCACGCGCAACGTCGGATCGGCGGCCAGCAGCGAGTACGCGGTCCACAACCCGGTGTATCCGGCACCCACGATCGCCACGTCGACATCGACGTCACCGGTCAACGAGGGCCGAGCGACGAGAGGGTGCGCGAGCTGGTCGAACCAGAGCGACTTCGTCCGCAGAGTCGCCTCGTCCATCGGGCGAGCGTACCGACGGGTCGAGGCACGAAACCGCCTCCATCCGGACCGAGCACTACATTGCCGGGCATGCGAGTACTCGTGGTCGGAGCAGGCGGGGTGGGGTCGGCGTTCGTGGCAATCGCCTCGAAGCGGGAGGCGTACAGCCACATCACCGTCGCCGACATCGATGTGTTCAAGGCCGAGGCCGCTGTGTCGACGGCGACCGACAATGCCGACGGCATGCGCATCGTGGCATCGCACATCGACGCTTCGTCGGAGGAGTCGGTGGCCGAATTGGCCCGCTCGATGCGCGCCGACGTGGTCCTGAATGCCTGCGACCCGCGGTTCAACCCGCCAATCTTCGAAGGCGCATTCGCCGCCGGCTGCAACTACGTCGACATGGCCATGAACCTGTCGGTACCGCACCCGACGAAGCCGTTCGAGAAGACCGGTATCCGCCTCGGCGACGGCCAGTTCGCAGAGTCCCCCACCTGGAAGGCACGCGGCCTGATGGCACTGTGTGGGATGGGTGTCGAGCCCGGCTTCTCCGACGTGGCTGCTCGCTACGCCGCCGACGAACTGTTCAGCGAGATCCACGAGATCGGAGTCCGTGACGGTGCCGACCTCGTGGTCGATGGTTACGACTTCGCGCCGACGTTCTCGATCTGGACGACGATCGAGGAGTGCCTCAACCCGCCCGTGATCTACGAACGCGAACGCGGCTGGTTCACGACGGCGCCGTTCTCCGAGCCCGAGATCTTCACCTTCCCCGAGGGCATCGGCGCCCTGCAGTGCGTCAACGTCGAGCACGAGGAGGTCATCCTCATGCCACGATGGATCGACACGCAGCGGGTGACCTTCAAGTACGGCCTCGGCGAGGAGTTCATCGACGTCCTCAAGACGCTCCGCAAGCTCGATCTTCACTCGACGACCGCCGTCGATGTGAAGGGCGTGAAGGTGTCACCCCGCGACGTGGTCGCCGCCACGCTGCCCGACCCGGCATCGCTCGGTGCTGTGATGACGGGCCGCACGTGTGCAGGTACCTGGGTCACCGGCCTGGGCAAGGACGGCCAGCCCCGCGAGGTCTACGTGTACCACGTGGTCGACAACGCCTGGTCGATGCGCGAGTTCGGCCACCAGGCCGTGGTGTGGCAGACGGCGGTGATGCCGGCGGTGGCGATCGAACTGATCGCCACCGGCCTCTGGCACCGTCCAGGCGTGGTCGGCCCGGAGGCGCTCCCACCAATGCCCTTCCTCGACCTGCTCGACGAGTACGGGAGCGAATGGGAGTGGGCCGACTACAAGGATCGCGCCCCCGTCTAGCGTGACGGGTCGACGACCCAGCGGCCGCGGACCTGGCCGGCGAGAATCGC
>JBGTEH010000132.1:0-2951 GCA_041747915.1 Ilumatobacteraceae bacterium | reverse complement strand
GCGCAGGTTCCACATGCCGTCGGCGTCGACCCATGTCGACAGCCGCACATTCGAGCGTTGCTGGGCCAAGCGGTCCATCCCGTCGTCGGCCTGCAACCGTTTCACTTCCAACGACACCCGCTTGGAGAACTGCTCCACCGTCGCCTCGGCCGCAACCGCGACCAGATCGTCGGCCCGCGCCATCAACTCGTCACGCCGATCAGCCGGCAACTGATCGGCCGCGCGCGTCACGACATCGATGTGCGCAACCGTCGTCGCTCCGTCACCCAATGCACCGGCGAGCTTCGGCGTCGCACCCAACGTCTTGGATCGTTTCGTGGTCTTCGCGGCGACCGCCAACGACGATTTCGATGCCTTCGCGACCCGTCCTTCGGCGAACCCCTCCGACGAGATTCTCGCGACGAGGGCGGCGTGTTGGGCGTCGGCCCAGGCTTGCACTTCGCACACCGCGACCAGGCCGGTTTCGATCAGATCGTCATCGGCGCAGGCGTTGTCGCGGACCGCAACGATGCGGTTCACACGCTCTGCAACGGCAACGGAATCCATACGTTGAACAGTACGCAAGGGGTGTCGCAGAGTTGGCCGAAGGGAAGGGAACTTCCCGAAGATTTCTCCGACAATCTCGAGGGAGTTGCAGCCCGTGTCAGTCGGCGAAGACATCCCGGGTCAGTTGTACGAAGAAGCTGTGATCGTTGCCCTTCGAAGTGTCGTTCGCGTTGTACTTGGCGTTCGATGTTCCATCGGGCACGTGATCCTCGGCGTAGATCGCGCCGACCGGGCAGACGTCTGGTTCGTAACACGCCGTACACGACGTGCATTCGTCGACGTTGACATACAGGATCGTGTCGCCGAAGATGCTGATCGAATCCGCGGCTGCTCGGTGGGTATTGGCCACGACTCCGCTTCCGGCTTCGTCCTCTGCGGTCAACTGCTCGGTTCCGGTGTCAAATTCGTAGATGCACTGCACCGGGCACACGTCGACGCACGCCCGATCCTTGGTGCCGATGCACGCTTCGGTGATGATGGCGACTCCCGTCATGCGACTGCGGTACCCCGTTTAGATGGCGTTGAATCCTGTTCTCGGCGAGTTGCGTCCGCTCGTGGTCCGCACCGCGTGCTGTTCGGTTCGGTGACGGCGTGTGAGGATGACTCCATGAGCTTCGACACCGAGATCACCCGCGACGGCGAGACGCTGATCGGGCCATGGCGGGCTCCGGCGCAGATGCTGGCCGCGCAGGAGTACGCCGGACACACGAGCGTGCACGACGACGAGACGGCCGCACGGCTCGGTCTCGCCGGTGCACCGATCGAGGGACCGACACACTTCAGCCAGATCGATCCGCTCGCCGTTGAACAGTGGGGCCAGCGCTGGTTCGAACAGGGCTGCGTCAGCTCACACTTCTTGAACATGGTCGTGGAAAGCGAGCAGGTCCGCGCCTCGCTCGGACCCGTGTCCGCCACCCTGGCGAGGATCGGCGCCGAGAAGCCCGACAGCACGCCGGTGCTGACCGGAACTGCGTCGATCGGGCGCCACGACGCGACCGAGCTCGATGAGCGTCGTCAACGAGCGCTCAGCGACCCCGGAAGGCTCCACATCGTCGACCAGTTGGAGATCGGCATGAAGGTCGTTGTCGACCAGCCGGTGACGATGGGATTCGACGACCACAACGGATCGCTGTATCCGTTCACGTTGAACCAGAAGCTGACGCGGATCACCGAGCCGTGCTCGTGGTACGTCGGCGACGGCGACAGCCCGTGGGGACGCCCGATCGTGCCCACGGAGATGATCAGCGTGATCGCCCATCAGTCGAACGCTCACTTCGAAGTGCGAGGTCCGGCGATCGGGCTGTTCGTCGATCTCGAGATCCGCTACGTCGATGGTCCGGTCTTCGTGGATCAGCCGTACATGATCGAGCATACGATCGTCGGTATCGCCCAGAGCAAGCGTGTCGAGTCGTACTGGACCGAGTCGACGCTCACCGATGCCGAAACCGGTGTCAACGCAGCGACCGTGCTGCTGCACCAGGGCGTGTTCAAGGCGTCGTACGCCGGGTACCCCGAGTGATGCCGCTCGACGTGGCTCAGCGCTCTTCGGGGTAGACGACGCCGAGTTGGGCGCGGATGTCGTCGAGGAGTTCCATCGTCGAGATCGTCGTGGCGAGCGGGATCACGTCGCTTTCGCGGTGGCCCGCGCGGAGGCGATCCATGGCGTGACGCGCCTCATGGGCGAGGCCCTGGTTCGGCATCTCGACGCGTACCGGTTCCTCGCCTGTGAGGCGCACGGTGAATCGGGACGGATACCAGAACGGGGCGTCGACGTCGATGCGCCCGAGTGTGCCGAAGACACTGGCGGTGTGGCGCGTCGCCATGTCGAGCGACGTGTGGAACACACCGATCGCACCACTCGAATATGACACGACGCCCCCGACCGTCGTATCGACGCCGCTGTCGCCCAACGAACCGATCACTCGTGCCTGCACCGGATCACCGGCGAGGAATCGAGCGAACGTGACGGGGTAGATCCCGAGATCGAGCATGGCTCCGCCGGCGAGGTCGATCCGACGATGACGACCGTCGGTGTCGTGCACTGCAATCCCGAAGTCGGCCTGCACGACCTTCAGTTCGCCGATCTCGCCGTCGAGCACCCGTCGACGCACGTCGACGACGGCGGGAATGAACCAGGTCCACATCGCCTCCATCAAGAAGCGGTCGTTACGCCGTGCGGCGTCGACCATCTCGCGCGCCTGGGAGGCATTGATGGCGAACGCCTTCTCGCACAGCACATGCTTGCCCGCATCGAGAGCGGCGATCGTCATGGCGTGGTGATGGCTGTGGGGCGACGCAACGTAGACGATGTCGACGTCCGGATCATCGAACAGCGCCTCGTAGCTGCCATGGGCCGACGGGATGGCGAAACGCGCCGCGAACTCGTCGGCGGAGTCCTGGCTGCG
>JBGTEH010000131.1:0-2131 GCA_041747915.1 Ilumatobacteraceae bacterium | reverse complement strand
GCGCAGGTTCCACATGCCGTCGGCGTCGACCCATGTCGACAGCCGCACATTCGAGCGTTGCTGGGCCAAGCGGTCCATCCCGTCGTCGGCCTGCAACCGTTTCACTTCCAACGACACCCGCTTGGAGAACTGCTCCACCGTGCCCGCTTCTGCGACAGCGACCAGATCATCAGCACGCGCCATCAACTCGGCGCGTTGATCGACGGGGAGTTGATCGGCGGCGCGAGTGACCACATCGATGTGTGCCGCTGTCGTGGCACCGTCACCGAGCGCCCCAGCAAGCTTCGGTGTCGCGCCGAGTGTCTTGGACCGTTTCGTGGTCTTCGCGGCGACCGCCAACGATGCCCCGGACGCTTTCGCGACCCGGCTTTCGGCGAACCCGTCCGGTGAGAGTTTCGCGACGAGGACGGCGTGTTGGGCGTCGGCCCACGCCTGCACTTCGCGCACCGCGACCAGGCCGGTCTCGATCAGATCATCATCGGCGCAGGCGTCGTCGCGGACCGCAACGATGCGGTTCACACGCTCGGCAACACCTACGGAATCCATACATCGAACAGTACGCAAGGGGTGTCGCAGAGATAGCCGGACTCCCCGAGGAATCTCCAAGAAATCCGAAAAACTTCCGGGACCGTCACCGGGTGCACTGTTCTCGACATCACTGCGCAGACCCGAATCCCACTGCGATGAGATTCCGCGTCACCTGTTGCTCGCAACTCTCATCGCACGGGCGGGATTGGGCGGCGCGGGCATCACCGGTCAGGTGGGGTGGTGCCGCCGATGATGACGGGAGGGTCGGTCACGCCGAGCTGGTCAGCGCACAGGTACGTGTAGTCGCGCAGGATCGTTTGCGCGTCGACGACGCTGTCGATCTGATCGGCGTCGTCGAGGTTGAGGTTCGCTCCGTGGATCGAGAACCACACGTCGGTCGCCTCGTCGTTCGACTCGGGAACGTGCAGCGTGTGCACCGAACCGGCCGGCTCGTAGAGGTACGACCCGGCAACACTGACCTCGTCGGCACTCTCGAGGTAGAACCAGCTCCCCGCCTGCGTGAAGGCGAGCACGTGGCCGGTGTGGCGATGGCGCTGCAGCGTGGTGCCCGGATCGAACCTGGCGCGCACCACCCACACGCCGACCGCCAGGTCGACCTGCAGCAGCTGAATCTGCGTACCGTCGCCTGTGTCGACGAACGGCAGGTCGGTCTCGGCGCGATGGATCGTTCGAGGAGCGAGGTCGGTTGCCATCGAAGGAGCGTAACGAAGTGGACGGAGCGAGGTTCGAGCGACCACCGTCCGCCCGACAGCTCAGAGATCGTCGGTCAACGGGGCCCAGCCGTCGAGTTGGCGGAGAGCGTCGTCGCGTTGGTGGCTCGCAAGCGTGAGCACGGCCCGATGGACACCCTCGTCGAAGAGGTTGGCGAGGCCGCCCCGATCGGTCGTCGCGCCGAACACGCTCACGTCGATCTCCGTGCGGTCACGCCCGACCCGCTCGCAGGCTTCGTCGAGCCGGCGGAGCCGATCGGCGATGCTCTTTCGAGCACTGATCGGCATCCAACCGTCGCCCCACTCGGCGACGTGGCCGAGCAGACGAGGGCCTGCACCTCCACCGATGTGCATGCTCGGCCCGCCAGGCTGCGCTGGTTTGGGCCATGCCCACGACGGGGTGAACGCAACCTGGTCGCCCTCGTACGACGTCGTGTCGTCGCGCCACACCGAGCGGATGGCAGCCGCTACCTCTCGGGTGTGATCCCAGCGCCGCGCAAAGTCCACGCCGTGGTTGCGCAGTTCCTCGCGGTTCCACCCGAACCCGACGCCGAACTCGATGCGTCCACCACTGAGCGCATCGAGGGTGGCGTACTCCTTCGCGGTCCACAACGGATCTCGTGCGGCAAGCAACGCAACGCTGGTACCGAGTCGTAGACGGGTGGTGACCGCGGCCGCCATCGACAGCGACACCGTCATGTCGAGGAGGTGCGAGTACACGTCGGGAAGTGGCTCGCCGGTCAGCGACCCGGGCCACGGCGTCTCTCGACTCACCGGGATGTGGCTGTGTTCCGGCAACCAGAGCGACTCGAAGCCACGCTCTTCGACTGCGAGGGCGAGTTCGGTCGGTGAGATGCCGTCGTCGCCGAGCA
>JBGTEH010000130.1:0-22444 GCA_041747915.1 Ilumatobacteraceae bacterium | reverse complement strand
CGTAGTCGGCGTCGAGGATGTCGTAGTCGGTCGTCCAGTCACTGACGGGCTTCGAGGTCATGGCCGGCTCCTTCGTCTCGATGGTCGATCGCCAAGCTACTCGGCGGGCCGTCGACGATGCGCACAGCGAGGCGCCGGTCGAGTGCGCGAAAACGGACCCGTGAGGTGCGCTCCCGTTGCGGGGAAGGCTCGGATCAGTCGACGGACCGGCGAAAGTTCGTCCCTGGATCCCTGTGTGGCACCTCGACGGGTCCATCAACATCGTCGCGCTTCGGACGCCCAAAAGCAACGGTCGTTCAGATGACGATGTTGACCATGCGGCCGGGCACCACGATGACCTTCTTCGGGGTTGCGCCGCCGAGAGCGGCGATCACCTTCTCGTCGCCCAGCGCAGCGGCCTCGATGGTCGCAGCGTCAGCACCTGTGGCCACATCGATACGGCCACGCACCTTGCCGTTGATCTGAACCGGCACCTCGATCGTGTCGTCGACGAGGAGTGCGGGGTCGGCGTCAGGAAATGCGACGTAGGCGATCGTGTCGGAGTGGCCCAGCAGGCGCCAGAGTTCCTCTGCAACGTGCGGCACGAGCGGGGCTGCCATCAGCACCATTGGTTCGGCGACTTCGCGTGGTGTGGCATCGAGCTTGGTGACTGCATTGTTCAACTCGATCAGCTTGGCGATCGCCGTGTTGAAGCGCAGCGCGTCCATCTCGGTGCGCACGGTGTCGATGGTGCGGTGCAACAGCTTGCGGGTGTCGTCGTCGGCGGGCGTGTCGACCACGGTGCACGTGCCGGTGTCCTCGTCGACGAGGTTGCGCCACAGCCGCTGGAGGAAGCGGTACATGCCCACCACGTCGCGGGTCTCCCACGGTCGAGAAGCGTCGAGCGGGCCTGTCGCCATTTCGTACAACCGCAGCGTGTCGGCGCCGTACTGGTCGTACATGTCGTCGGGCGACACGGCGTTCTTCAGGCTCTTGCCCATCTTGCCCCACTCGCGGGTGACCGGCCGGCCGTCGTGGGTGAAACCCGATGTCGCATCGCCGGCGATCGCAGTGGCGTCGACGTAGATCTCTCGTTCGTCCTTGTACGCGGCGGCCTGCACATACCCTTGGTTGAACAGCCGGGCGTAGGGCTCCTTCGAGCTGACGTGCCCGAGGTCGTAGAGCACCTTGTGCCAGAAGCGCGAGTAGAGCAGGTGCAGCACGGCATGTTCGACGCCGCCGACGTACAGGTCGACGCCGCCCGGATGATCGGCGCGGACATCGGTGCGCGGTCCCATCCAGTACTCCTCGACCGCGCGGTCGACGAAGCGCAGTTCGTTGGTCGGATCGAGGTAGCGCATCTCGTACCAGCACGAGCCGGCCCACTGGGGCATGACATTGGTGTCGCGTCGGTAGACCTGTGGGCCCTCACCGCTCTGCGGATGAAGGTCGAGTTCGACCTCGACCCACTCGCCGAGTCGGTCCAACGGGCTCTCGGGATTGGAGAATTCGTCGTCGGGGTCGAAGGTGCGCGGCGAGAACGATTCAGTCTCGGGTAACAGCACTGGCAGCATGTGGTCGGGGAGGGTGTGCGGGCGGCCGTCGATGTCGTAGACGACCGGGAACGGTTCGCCCCAGTAGCGCTGGCGGCTGAACAGCCAGTCGCGCAGCTTGTAGTTGACGGTGGCGGTACCGGCGCCGCGGGCTTCGAGCCATGCATTCATCCGTGCGATTCCGTCGGCCTTGTTGTCGACGCCGTTCAGGTCGAGATCGTCGTTGGCCGACTGCACGTACGCAGCGTCGCCGACATACGCGACGGGCCACTGTGAGGTGTCGAGCGTCGAGTCGATGTCGTGACGGGCGAACCAATCTGCGGGCGGCGCCTGGATCGCAGGGATCGGCAGGTCGAACATGCGGGCGAACTCGAAGTCGCGTTGGTCGCCGCACGGCACCGCCATGATCGCGCCGGTGCCGTAACCCATCAGCACGTAGTCGGCGATCCAAACCGGAATTTCCTCGCCGCTGACAGGGTTCGTGGCGTATGAACCGGTGAAGACGCCCGTCTTCGTCCGGGACTCGTCCTGGCGTTCGAAGTCCTTCTTCGTGGCCGCCTGGCGGCGGTACTGGGCGATCGCCTCGGCCTGCTCGGCGACCGTGAGGGCGTCGACGAACGGGTGCTCGGGCGACAGCACCATGAACGACGCGCCGAACAGCGTGTCGGGACGGGTGGTGAACACGGTGATGTCGCCGGCGGATGAGGCGAAATGGACCTCGGCACCGAAGCTGCGTCCGATCCAGTTGCGCTGCATCGTCTTGATCGCATCGGTCCAGTCGAGCAGGTCGAGATCGTCGATCAGGCGGTCGGCATAGGCGGTGATGCGCATCATCCACTGCCGCATGCTCCGCTTGAAGACCGGGAAGTTGCCGCGGTCGCTGCGGCCGTCGGCGGTCACCTCCTCATTGGCGACGACGGTGCCGAGCCCGGGACACCAATTGACGGGGGCCTCGCTGACGTAGGCGAGGCGGTGACCGTCGACGACATCGGCACGCTCTCCGGTCGACAGCTCCTCCCACGAGCGGCCGTCGGGCGTCGACCGCTCACCCGCCTCGAACTGGGCGATCAGTTCGGCGATGGGACGCGCCCGATCCTGCGTGTGGTCGTACCACGCGCTGAAGACCTGGGTGAAGATCCATTGTGTCCATCGGTAGAACTCGGGGTCGGTCGTCGACACGCTCCGCCGAGGATCGTGAGCCAGCCCGAGTCGACGGAGTTGGCGTCGATAGGTGCCGACGTTCTCGGCCGTGGTGATCGCTGGGTGCTGGCCGGTCTCGACGGCGAACTGCTCCGCGGGCAGCCCGAACGCGTCGAAGCCCATGGTGTGGAGCACGTTGTGACCCGTCATCCGCTTGAACCTGGCGAAGACGTCGGTCCCGATGAAGCCGAGCGGGTGGCCGACGTGAAGACCGGCGCCTGACGGATACGGGAACATGTCGAGCACGAACAGCTTTTCGCCGCGCCGGGCCGCGAGTTCGGGATCGGCGAGCGGCCCGGCCGTGTTCGGGGTTTCGAAGGTTCGGTTCTCGTCCCACCAGTCCTGCCAGCGGAGTTCGATCGTCTGCGCCAGCTCGGCCGAGTAGCGGTGAGGCGGAGTGTCGGTGCTGGTCGTCGGGGTCGTGTCGCTCATACCGGCAGTCCAGCTTAGGCAAGGGGCCCCACAGTGAGGCAGGCCCTCGAATCCATCAGGACGGAACCGGGAGTCGGCCGTGCACGACGATGCCACCGACAACCGCGGCGATCAGGTGAGCATCGTGGTCGAGGATCGTGAGGTCCGCCCGCATACCGACTCGTAGCCGACCCCGGTCGTCGAGGCCGAGGAGGTCGGCGGGGGTCGTGGTCACGGTGGCCAAGGCGTCGGCGAGATCGCAGCCCGTGAACGCGATGAGGTTGCGGACCGCCTGATCGAGGGCGAGGGCGCTGCCTGCGAGAATGCCATCCACCGTTCGCACGCCGCTGGCATCGTGGATGATCTCGAACCCGGCGAGCCGCATCCGGCCGTATGGCATCCCCAGGGCGGGTGATGCGTCCGACACGAGCGCGAGACGTGTCGGCCCGAGAGCGTGCCAGGCCATGCGCACGGCGACAGGGTCGACGTGGATTCCGTCGCAGATGATTCCCGCCACCAGTGTGTCGTCGGCGAGGACCGCACCGATCGGCCCCGGAACGCGATGATTGAACGGCGCCATCGCATTGAAGAGGTGGGTCGTGTGGGCCAGCCCGACGGTGCGCGCCGCCGCCAGATCGTCGGGCGTCATCGCGGTGTGGCCAGCCGACACGACGATCCCACCGGACGTGAGTCGCTCGATGATCTCGAGCGCGCCGGGCAGCTCAGGGGCAAGCGTCACGAGTGCAACGACCTCGGAGGCGATCCACATGTCGATCTCGTCGGAGTCGAGTGCGCCGACATGGGCCGCAACGTGCGCTCCGAGGTGGTGCGGCGACAGCATCGGGCCCTCGAAGTGAATGCCGATCGGATCGGCGCCGGCGAACGAATCCGCGCCCCGAGCGCCGGCCAGCACGCCGATCGCGTGGTGGCGATTGGACGCCGGGCTGGTCACGAGGGTGGGGAGAAACGACGTGACACCGAAGCGTGGGAGTTCCCGAGCCACCACGCCGATCGACGTCGGATCGCTCGTGAGGTTGGCCCCGAGCGCCCCGTTGCACTGCAGGTCGATGAAGCCAGCGGAGATCACGAGGCCTGCACAATCGATGACTGCGAGCTCCGTGTCGGAGCGAGCGCCGATCGCTGTGATCGTGCCATCGTCGACGACCAGGTCGCAGCGCGTCAGACGACCGTCGACGAGCAGGTCGGCTCCTGCGAGCACCATGCGTGTCATCGGCGCGAGCATGCCAGAGGCTGGTCGTCGACACATCGTCCGTGCTGGGCGTGCGGGCTAGCGTCGGAGGGATGACCGACGACAATTCGCTGTCGACCATCGAGCGACTGGAACTTGCCGCCGATTCGGGCACCGGCGTGACGTTCGTGGGGTCGTCGATGATCGGCGACGCCGGGCCGGTGCGGGCGAGTTGGAGCGAGATCCACGACGACGCCCGGGCAGTGGGCGCCGCGCTCCAGGCGCACGGGTTGGTGCCCGGCGACCACGTGGCGGTGCTCGGGCCGACGAGTCGTGACCTCATGACGATCGTTCGTGGCTGCTGGATGGCGGGTCTCGCGTCGATGGTGCTGCCGCTACCGATGCGGATGGGGTCGCTCGACGTGTTCATCGAGAGCACCCGCGGGCGCATTCACCACGGCGACGCGAAGCTGTTGTTGATCGACGACCTGCTCGCTGAGTTCTACGTCGCCGCCGACGGTGATCCGCCGATCCTGCCGATGAAGGCGGTGATGCCGGGCGCGGCGAATGTGCCGAACGGTGACGCATTGGAGATCCCGGAGCACGATCCTGAGCGACTGGTGATCCTGCAGTACACGAGCGGTTCCACCAGCGAGCCCAAGGGCGTGATGATCCCCGATCGCGTGCTGAGCGCCAACATCGATGCGTGCGCGACGGCTGCCGAACTCACGGGTGAGGACGTCATGGTGTCGTGGCTGCCGCTGTATCACGACATGGGGCTCGTCGGGTTCCTCGCGTTACCGATGACCAAGGGTGTCGATCTCGTGCAGGCAGCGCCGCAAGACTTCCTGGCGCGCCCGGGGAACTGGATGCAGTGGCTGTCCGACTATCGGGCGACCGCCACGGCGGGTCCGAACTTCTCGTGGGTGCTCGCCACCCGAGCTCTCAAGCGAATGGAGGCGCTCGACCTCTCACGTCTCACGGTGGCGCTGTCGGGCGCCGAGCCCGTCGACCCGGCCGCGGTCGACGCCTTCGTCGCCGAGGCCGGGCGATTCGGGTTCACGCCCGGGGGCATGTTCCCGGCGTTCGGGATGGCCGAAGTGGCGATCGGGGGCACCTTCCCTCCCCGGCGTCGCGGGCTCGTCACCGACACCGTCGACCGGTTCGTTCTCGAGACACAGAGGGTCGCCAAACCCGTCGAGATCAGCGACCCCGACGAGCTGGGAACCACCGCGCGCAAGTTGCCGCTGCTCGGCAAACCCGTGCCTGGCCTGGAGATGCGCGTGGTCGACCCCGAGACGTTCGAGGAACTCCCCGAGCGTCACGTCGGTGAGTTGCTCCTGCGTGGCACGTCGGTCACGCCCGGCTACTACAAACGTCCCGACGCCACAGCCGCGCTGTTCCACGACGGATGGCTCTGCACCGGTGACCTCGCGTACATCCTCGACGGCGAACTGGTGCTGTGCGGTCGCATCAAGGACGTGATCATCGTCGGTGGCCGCAACGTGTTCCCCGAGGACATCGAACGCGCCATCGGACCTCTCGACGGCGTTCGTGCCGGCAACGTGATCGCGTTCGGCATGGAGGGCTACAAGGGCAAGGAGAGCGTCGTGGTAGTCGCCGAAGTGCGCGTCAGCGACACCTCGGGCGGCCTCGAGGAGATCCGCGAGCGGATCCACCATCGCACGTTGGAGGTCTGCGGGCTGCCGCCGCGCGACGTGATGCTCGTGACCCCGGGAACCCTCCCGAAGACCAGCAGCGGCAAACTCCAGCGAGCGAAATGTCGGGACGAGTACCTCGCCGAAGAACTCGCCCTCGTGTAACGCCGGTTGCGTCCCGCCGTTACCTGATGAGGGGGGCGAGGGTCTGGCCGAGGAGCGCGACGCGGCCTTCGACGTGGCCGTTGGCGGGCATGTTGACGGTGAAGCCGTCGATGCCGGGCGTCAGCATCTCCGCGAACGCTTCCCCGACGGTGTCGGGATCGCCCCAGACGAAATTACCCAGCCACACGGCTTGCTCGTCGTTCGGCATCGACGAAAGATCGAGGCCCCGTCGGGCGAAGTAGTCGGTGAGTTCGGCCTTGGCCTGCTCGGCGGTCGGCGCGATGCATGCCGTCTTCTGCCACGACACGGTCAACTCCGATCGATCGCGACCCAGCGCCGTGCAGTGCTCGTCGAGCGCGTCGAGCTTGCGCTGGAGATCGGCCGGCGCGCAGATGATGTTCGACTCGTCGGCGTACTGGGCGACCATCCGCAACGTCTTGCGCTCGCCGCCACCGCCGATCATCACCGGGATTCGAGAGATCGCGGGTGGTTCATTGATCGCCTCCTTGGCGGTGTATCGCTCACCGATCAGCGTGGGTCGCTCGCCTCGCAACATCGGGATGATGATCTGCAACGCCTCCTCGAGCCTCTCGAACCGGTCGGTGAAGGTGCCGAACTCGATCCCGAACGCGTCGTGCTCGAGCTCGAACCAGCCGGCACCGATTCCGAGCTGCCCTCGACCGTTCGACACGATGTCGAGCGTTGTCACGGTCTTGGCCAGCACCGCGGGGTGGCGGTATGTGTTGCCGGTGACCAAGGCACTGAGTCGCACGGTCGAGGTCTCGCGAGCCAGCGCGGACAGGAGCGCGTAGCACTCGAGCATGTACTGGTCGGGATCGCCGAGCATCGGCAGTTGGTAGAAGTGATCCATCACCAGCACCGTGTCGAACCCGGACGTGTCGGCTTCGCGAGCCTGGGCGGCAACGGTGTCGAACAGGTCGGCCGGTCCGACGCCGGGATAGGTGAAGTTGGGGATCTGGTAGCCGAGGCGGGTCATGGACCGATGACACCACCGATCCGGGCCTCGTGTCAACGTGAACACGTCGGAGGCCCGGCGTCACTCGGCCGGCGTCAGTTGCCGTGGTCCTTGGCGTCGCCGACCCCGTGCTGCAGATTCGGGGCGAGCGGCGTCGCTGCGACGGTGCCGAACCCGGCGTGGTCCTTGGCGTCGCCGACCCCGACGCTGAGGTTGCCCTCGGGTGTCGATCCCGGGCCGAATCCTGGGTGGTCTTTGGTGTCGCCAATCCCTGTTGTGAGGTTCGTGACCTGTCGGACGGGTGTCGCTCCCGGGCCGAATCCTGGGTGGTCTTTGGCGTCGCCGACCCCGTGCTGGAGGTTCGGTTGCCGCTGTTCGTCGGAGTCGATGACGCTGACGGCCAGGACACCGGTCGCCATTACCGCAGCTCCGACCGCGATCCACGACAAGATCGCCCGGCTCCGGCGAGGCGACGGGCTCGCTCCTGGCGCAGACCCGGTCGGTGTCGATGTCTCGACTTCGTGAACAGGATCGTTGGTGACGGTGGAGGTTTCGGTTGGTGACTGCGTGATGGTCATGACAACTCCTGGGTGATGAGGTGATGTCGGGTCGAGCGATCCGACAGACCTCACCTTCGACCGAGACGGTTGCGGGTCGCTGATCGATCCGTGGCAGTTCCGTGGCAGCCAGCCGCCGAGTCAGACCGAGCACGCGTCGAGATGCAGGAACGCTCGGCATTCGGCGTCGGTCAGCGGTCGGGTCACACGCTCGGTCGCGATCGCGACGAGATCGTCGAGTTCCATCGCCCAGACCCTCACGAGGCCGTCGGTGTCGACCGTCGCCACGCGTCGACCGTCGTTCGACACGGCCGCGTCGACAATCGCCTGCCCGGCGTCGAGCATCACCAGCTCCCTGCCCGTCTCTGCGTCCCAGATCCTCGCCGTCCCATCCGCCGACGTCGTCAACACCTGCTCCGAGCCGGGCATGAACGCTGCCGACGTGAGCAGGCCGTTGTGGCCAACGAGCTCCACCAGCTTGTCTCCCGTTGCCAGGTCGAGGATTTCGGTGGTTG
Source organism: Ilumatobacteraceae bacterium (assembly GCA_041747915.1). Classification (GTDB taxonomy): domain Bacteria; phylum Actinomycetota; class Acidimicrobiia; order Acidimicrobiales; family Ilumatobacteraceae; genus Sva-07. The sequence goes on along the minus strand of JBGTEH010000130.1, from coordinate 14,241 downwards.
ATCCCCTGAGCACAGTTCCGAGCAGGCGAGTACCGGTGTCATCGACGTCGACGAACTCGATCGTCGATCCACCAAAGGTCTCCACGACCTCGTCGCTCGACCAGTCCCACACGATCGGGACGTCGGTGGTCGGATCGGGTCGTTCGAGCGCCGCCGGGGCGATCACCAACGTGGACCCATCGGGTACGAAGGCCACGTCTTGGAAGTACATGGTCGGGTCTTCGTAGTCGGCGAGTATCGTGCCCGAGCGGTCGATGAGCGAGAGCAACCAGCTCGAACCGTTCCAGTGGACGATTGCGGCAGCGCTGCTGTCTGGTGACCACCGGAGGAAGTTGATCCGTCGGTCGGTGCCACTCGGCGTCCACGCACCCTCGCGAACGCCGCTGGCCACGTTCCAGATCTCGATGCGAAGACCCGATACCGAGCCGTCGTCGTACTTCATTGCTGCGTGTTCGCCGTCCGGGCTCAGCGAGACGAAGTACAACGAATCGTCAGCATTTCCAATGGACGGCGTGCTCGACGTCTTCGCATTGATGTTCCACAGCGCCGAGGGCGTCGTCTCCGACCCGAGGTACAGCCCGTCGCCGCTCGTCGTGAAACTCATCGAATCCTGCCACGGGGAGGCTGCGACGTTGAGCCACTCGGCGGTGGCCCCGATGTCGAGGTCGAAGATCTTGGCTGCGTTGATCCCCCAATCGCCGGCGAGTACTCGGGTGCCATCCGGCGAGAACGACACACCGGGCACACCGCTTGCGAGTTCGGCGGCGACCAGTCGATACATCGAGGTGAGCGTGTCGCCGTCCACTTCCCACACGCGGACCGATCCGTCGTTGCTTCCACTGACGACGCGACGTGAGTCCGGGCTCCAATCGAGCCCAAAAACCGATGAGAGGTGCCCGGAGCCGGTCGACTCGAGCTGGCCTGTGGCCCCGTCGAAGATCTGCACCGTGCCGTCGCCGAGCCCGGCGGCAATCTTCCGGCCGTCCGGACTCCACTCGATCGCGGTGACGGGATGGTCGACGCCCTCGAGGGCGAAGAGCGGTTCACCGGATCCGTCCGCCACGAGCCCGTAGGGGTCTTGTCCCAGACCCAGACCGACCGCAGCCCTGGTTCCGTCGGGGCTGATGCGGATCGTCAGGACGTTGGCTTCGACCTCTTGGACCAGCGCTCCGGTCCGCGCGTCATGAAGTCGGATGACCCCGTCGGGCGTCCAGCGGGTGAGCACCATCGTGCCGTCGGCGCTGAACGATGGGTTCCAGGCGAATCCCTCACCCTCGAGCCTCACGAGCTCGGATCCGGTGTCAGGATCCCAGAGGGCGGCACCGCTGTCGCCCGCCACGAGCAGCGCCGAGCCGTCCGGGTTGAAGCGCACCTCGTTGACATCGACTGCGTCGGCCTTCCACGAGCGGATCGACTCACCCGTCGTGGTGCTGCGCAGTTCGATCATCCCGGACTCCTCCGGACCTTCGGTCACGAAGACATCACCGCGAGGACTCCAGTCGAGACTTCCGCCGATGTCGGGCACCGTGAGCACCACTCGCGACACACCGACGGCGCGGTGCAGTGCCGTCACTGCCTCGGGAAGGGCCGCCTCGGCACCGGTGCGGGCCTCGTCGACAGCCGCCAACCCGAGCAGCAGGCTCCGGTCGGCATCCTCGTCAAGCGCTGCGACCGATGACGATGCCAGCTCACGGGCGAAGGCCACTCGTCGCTGACCGGTCGCTTCGGACCGCTGATCCAGAGCCACGAATCCCCCGACGAGCGCGACAGCGAGCGCGACCGCGATGGCCCCGAGTTGCCTTCGCAGTCGACGATTCGTTCGGGCTTGTCCGTGGGCGCGTTCGGCCGCCTCGTGGTCGGCACGATCGCGAAGCTCGAGACTTGCGGCAAGGAACGCGGACTCGACGGCGGGAAGCTGATCTGCCGATCGATCAACGACATCGAGTGCGTTGGTCAGTCGGGCACCCCGGTAGAGCGTGTCCTCGTCCCGGTCGGTATCCGCCCACGCCTGTGCTGCCTGCTGAAGGTTGCCGAGTGTGATGATCTGGTCGCGGTCGGCATCGATCCACTCTGCGAGCCGCGGCCACGAACGGAGCAGTGCCTCGTGGGCGACTTGCACCGTCGGTACCCGGGTTCGCGGGTCGATGTCGCCGGTGAGGAGCCGGGCACTGATCCACCGTTCGATCACCGCATCCGTGGCAGATTCACCCTGGCGGATCAGGCGAGCCCGGGCGGATCGGCGGCTGGTTGTTTCACCGTCGGCGCCGATCACCACGAGCTGCTCGAAAACTCGGCGGATGGTGTCGCGACCCTCGCCGTTCATTCCCCGGTAGAGCGTTTCGGCGCGCCCAGCGATCGCGGCGTCGACGCCTCCGAGTTGGCGGTAGTCGTCGAGCCTCAGGCAGCGGTCGCCTCGTCGCTCGGCCAACTCGAAAAGCGTGAACTGCAACGACGGAAGCGCGGAGGGCTGATCCGCAATCGCGTTGACCAACTCCGACACCAGTGCGGGTTCGGCGGTGGCGCCGATGGATGCCAGCGGACGCACGATCGCTGCATCGATCGACGACGCCGACATCGCTGCCACCGCCACGGTTGCGTCGCCGGCGAGTTCACCGAACCCCTGGAACGCCAATGGTCGATCGTAGAAGTCGGCTCGCAGCGTGGTCACGATTCTCAGCCGACCGGTGGACGTGACAGCGGTGGCGAGACAATCGAGGAACTGGCGCTGCTCGCCCTCGGGTGCCAGGGTGAACAATTCTTCGAACTGGTCGATGAAGAGCACCAACGGTTGATCTCCGGGGAGTACACGGTTGGCTGCCTCGACCAGGGTGATCGAACCGTTCGCCAGTTCGTCGGCCAGGTCCGGCGATTCGGTGACTGCGACTCGGCGAAGGCCCTCCGCGAGTTCTTTGAACGGAGCGGAACCAGGAAGCATCGTCGTCACGAGCCAGTGCTCGGACCCGGTGATGGCACCTGCACGCAGGGCGGGCAGTACGCCTGCACGTACGACGCTCGACTTGCCGCTCCCGGATCCCCCGACGAGCAGAATGAACCGGCTCGACTCGGCGCGCCCACCGAGCCGGTCGAGCAACTCGGACACCAGTTCTTCACGCCCGAAGAAGCGGTCGCCGTCCATCTCGTCGAAGGCCCGCAAACCTTGGTACGGGTTCGGCCGGTCGGCGCCGAGCTCATCCGCTGCGCGACCACCGGAGATCTCGCTCAGCGCGGTACGCAACTCGGTGACAAAGCCTGCCACGGGTGCCTTGTCTGGAACGCCACGCGGGATCTCCTGCGCGGTCCGAACGGCATCGCCGATCAGACGACGACAGTCAGTCGGCATGGTCGGCACATGAGCAAGCACCTGTTCGATCATCGAAGCAAGATCAGCGACGTCGGTTCCCCCACGTTCAGGACTGATGACGAAGTTGGTGACGCAGGCCGCCCCGGAGTCGTCGAACACGACGTTGTCGAGTGTGATCCAGCCGTGCTGAACCTTGCGCTGTTCGGCATGAGCGAGCGCGTCACCGATCCGCACGACGATGGTCGCGAACTCGTCAACCGCCAGATCGCCGCGTTCCAAGCGATCGCGAAGGCTCGGGCCGGTGACGCGTCGGGTCACGACGAAGGCTGAACCCGGTTCACGCCACACATCGTGCAGCGGGACGATTGCCGCATGATGCAGCGATGAGATCATGCGCGCATTGGCCTCGAACGTCTGCACGAAGTCGGGATGGTCGACGCGATCGTCGGTCAACACGCTGATCGCGAACTCCTGATCGAGTCCGGGAACCCGTGCCGCGTGGACTGTGCCATTCGGGCCCACACCGAGCCGGGCACCGAGCCGGTACCCGAGCAGCGGTGTGCCCGCTGGTTCCATCAGCAGCAGCGATGGGTCGTGTTCGAGAATGCGTTGCGCCAGATCGCCCACCGCTGGAGACGGGTCGAGGCCGACCTCGTCGACGAGGTACTGCCGGTACTCGCGGTGCACCCGCAACGCGTCCACCTGCCGACCCGATCGGTAGAGCGCGAGCATCAGTTGAGTCCGGAACGTCTCGCGTACGGGGTGAGCGGCGATCAGCGACTCGAGAATTGCGATCGCCTCGACGGCGCGTCCACACGCCAGTTCGGCCTCGATCAGACGCTCGTGCGCGGCCACTCGGAGTTCCTCGAGCCGTTGCGCCTCGGGCAGCACCCATTCCTCGTCGGCGAACTCGGCGTACGCGTCGCCCGTCCACATGTGTAGCGCCGAGCGGATCGACGACGCGCTCGATACTGCGTCACCGAGCGCCAACTGTCGTTCGCCGGTCGCGAGCAACTGTTCGAACCGCGCCGTGTCGACGGCGTCGGCCGGGGCCCGCAGCACATAACCGGGCGCCTGTGTCGTCACTGCCACCTCCGGTCCACCCGGCTCGAGCACCTTGCGGATTCGTGCGATGTAGCTGCGCATCGTGGTGTTCGCCGCGCTCGTTGGTTCGCCGGCGAACACTGCATCTGCGAGCCGATCGACCGACACCACGGAGTCTCGATGGATCAGCAGCATCGCGAGGAGCCGGCGCTGGCGCGAGCCACCGACCGCGGCGTCGCGTCCATCGATGGTGACGCCGAGTGACCCGAGTGCCCTGAACTCGATCATGGTGTGGCCTCCGACCGGCGAAGTGACGTGAGCGTAGTTGCCCGGAGCCACACTGGCGCGGCGACGTGGCAATCCTGTGGCAGAGCCGTGAGGTGGCGGTTCGTTGCGACACGCTTCGCGTCAGACCTAGGCTCCCGCCCAGGATGAGCAATGGTTGGGACACCCGGCAGCAACGCACCCGCGCGGCGGTTCTCCAGGCGGTTGGCGCCATCATTGCCGCCGAGGGCCTCGACGGCCTGACGATGCGCAAGCTCGCCGATCGCGCCAACGTCGCTGTCGCCACGCTGTACAACCAGTTCGACGACCGCAACGGTGTGCTCGTCGCGTTCGTCAGCAACGGTCTCGACGAACTCGAGTTGGCACTCGACGAGCACCCGGCGTCGGACCCCATCGACGCAACTCGGGTGCTGCTCGAAGCGCTCGACCAGACGATCGGCTCCGACGCTGATGTGTGGCGGCCGGTACTGGCGACTTTGCGCTCCAGCCCTGCGGCGGCACGGATGGGAGCCGTCGGCGACCGCATCGTTGCATCGATCGAGACCGACCTCGCCAAAGCGAAGGCGGATGGCGTGTTCTACATCGAGTTCGACACGGATCGGCTGGCCCGACACCTCTTCGTCCAGTGGATGCGAGGCCTCGAGCGGTGGGCACAGGGTCTCATTGACTGGGAGACCTACCGTGCCAGTTCGCGCCTCAGCATCGAGCTGGCGTTGGCCTCGGTGCTGATCGAACCCGACCGTCACGACGCGCTGCGTCGGGCGGGAATCGTCGACTGAGGCGTCGTGCTCGTCGTCGCGACCGATCGCCACCGCGGTCATGCACCGATTGCCGAGATCGAGTCGTCGGGACTGCAGCCGCCGTTCGAACATCCAGGTCGCGCGGATGCGATCCGTGTCACCCTCGCCGCCGACGCGACGTTCAGGCTCGTCGAGCCGTCGCTGTGGCCGAATTCGGCCATCGAGGTGGTCCACGATCCGGGGCTGGTGAGGTTTCTCGAACGAGCGTGGAACGACTATCAGGTGCGTCATCCGGGCACGCATGACGTGGTCCCCGACGTCTTCGCGATGCCGGGTCTCGTCGACGGCATCGGAGCGTTCCCCGAGAGTTCCCGTATCGACGCGGAGCTCGGTCGATGGTGCTTCGAGACGACGACACCGCTCACCGAGGGCACCTTCGACGCTGCTCGCTCGGCGGTCGATGTCGCTCTGAGCGCTACCGCAGCGGTTCTCGCAGGAGAATCCGTCGCCTACGGGCTGTGTCGACCTCCCGGTCACCATGCGCCGACGAGCCTGTACGGCGGATACTGCTTCTTCAACAACGCAGCCGTCGCCGCCCATCACGTCGCATCGACGACCGGTAGCAAGGTGACGGTGCTCGATGTGGACTTCCACCATGGCAACGGAACCCAGCAGATCTTCTACCGCCGCGACGACGTTCAGTACGTGTCGCTGCACGGCGACCCCGCCCGGGCCTACCCGTACATCACCGGGTACGCCGACGAGACCGGCGCTGGTCGGGGGAGCGGCGCCAACCTCAACCTCCCGCTCGCAGCGCGCACCGATGACGACGCCTACCTCGAGGTGCTCGGCGACGCTCTCGCAGCGATTTCCACGTTCGGGCCGGAGCTGATCGTGGTGTCACTCGGCGTCGACACCTTCCACAACGATCCGATCTCCGACCTGGCGATCACGACCGACGGGTTCCGACGTCAGGGCGAACTGGTCGCCGAACTCGGACTCCCGACGGTCGTGCTCCAGGAGGGTGGCTACGACGTCGGGGCGATCGGCGACAACGTCAGAGCCTTCCTCCTCGGGATGTCGGCGGTCAGCTGACCAAACCCTCCGCCTGGAGCCACGAGAGCGCCACGGCGTCAGCATCCTCGAGCTCGATCCCGACGCGGCGGTTCAGTTCGGTGAGCTCTGCGGTGTCGAGACTGGCGCTGATCTTGTTGATCAGCGCCGCAAATGCGTCGCCATAGGTGTCGACCAGCTCCTGTGATCCGACCGGAACGATGTTGTCGGCATTGATCAGGCCCTTGTCGTCCTTCAACACCACCCAGCCCTTGTCGGCGATGGTGCCGTCGGTGGAGAACAGGATCGCCACATCGATCTCGCCGCCGTCGAGGGCAGCCACGGTCAGTGGGCCACCACCGTCGAGTGGGGTGAAGTTCTCCGACAGATCGAGATCGTAGGTCGACAACAGACCCGGCAAGCACGACGCGTTGTCGGGGCAATCGGCCGGCCCGCCGAGTCGCAGGTCGGCGGTGAGATCGCTCACGTTCTCGAGGCCGAGCTCCTCTGCGGTTTCGGCCGTGACGACGAAGGAGTTGGAATCGATCGCGGGTGACGGCTCGAAGGCCACCAAGCCACGCGAGTCGAGCTGCGTCTGCAAGAGAGCGACGGTGGCGGCAGGGTCGCTGGTGGCCTCCCCAGCAAAGTCGTTGAGAAATTCGAGCGCAGAAGCCGCGTACTCTGGCGTCAGGTTGATGTCGCCCGATTCGAACGCCGAGAACACGAGGTCGCGAAATCCGCCGAGTGCCTCTTGCGACACCGGATACCCGGCGGCTTCGAGCGCCTGGCCGTAGATCTCGGCAAGGATGGCGCTCTCGCCGAAGTCCTGTGCGCCGATGCTGATCGTGGGGCCATCAGGCACGCTGCCCGCTGCCTCGGCGGTGGTTGCACCCGTCGCTCCGGTGGTCGCTTCACTCGAACTGTCGTCGCTGCCACACGCCGCCATCGGCACTGCCAGTACGAGCGCGGCAGCGGCAAGGAGGGGAATTCGTCGAATGGTCATCGGGGCCTCAGTTCAGGGATGCAAAGGGACAGGGTGGAGAACGCTCGACAGTAGTCAAGAATTCCACGGCGACAAGGCGCGCTCGACGCGGTCGAGGATCAGATCGACGCCAAGCGCCAGTAGGGCGATGAGCACGGCCCCCACCAGCACCTCGGGTCTGCCACTCTCGCCTCGCCGCAGCCCGGACACGATGTAGGTGCCCAAGCAGTCGTAGCCGACGATCGCACCGAGCGTTGCCGTCGCGACGATCGTGACGGCGGCGATCCTGATCCCGGTGATCAGCAGCGGTAGCGACACCGGGAGCTCCACCTTACGCAGCACCTGGTGATCGGTCATACCGATGCCGGACGCAGCCTCGACCATGTCGCGCGGCGTGCTCGCGACACCCGCGTAGGCATTGGTGAACATCGGCGGGACGCCGATGATGACGAGCGCGACGCACGTCGGCCAGAAGCCGAGACCGAAGCCGAACCGGATGCTGAACGGGAAGATGAGAACGATGATGGCGAACGACGGGATCGCCCGACCGAGGTTGACCATCGCCACCGAAAGGTTCGGCGCTCGCCGTCGATGAGCGAGCCACACCGCGCCCGGTATGGCAATCACCATCGAGATCGCCATCGCGACCAGCGAGATCCAGATCTGTGCCCGGGTCCGAGCGAGAATTCCACGCGGACCCGTCCAGTTCTCGGGCGTCAACAGGAAGTCGATGGCCCCACTGATCGTGTTCACAACCGTCGCCGCCACGGGGTGAGCGCCCACAGTGCGAACGCGAGCAGGCCGTCGACCAGGAGTGCGAATGCCACCGACAGCACCGAACCGATCACGATGGGGGTCGGGAAGCTCCGCTGCAGGCCGTCGTTGATCAGCGCGCCGTATCCGCCGTTGCCGATGAATGCTGCGATCGTCACCAGCCCGATCACGGTCACCGACGCGATTCGCAGACCGGCAACCACGGCGGGCAGCGCCAGCGGAAACTCGACGGCGATCAGCCGGCGCCGCCACGTGTACCCCATTGCATCGGCGGCTTCCTTCACCGGCGCCGGAACCGCGTCGAGTCCCGCCACGGTGTTCGACACCAGGATGAAGATCGTGTAGCTGACGAGGGCGATCTCGGCGGTCAACAGACCCAATCCGGTGAATGGGACCAGCAGCCCGAACAGGGCGAGGCTCGGGATGGTGTAGAGAATCGAGCCGACCCGAGTGATCGGCTTGAACGTCCATCGGAACCGCACGGCGATCACGGACAGCACGAACGAGATCAGGCTTCCGACGACGATGGCGATGAGCGCGATCTGTACGTGCTCGACGGTGCGCTGCCAGATCTCGTCGAGGTGATCGCCGACCCAGGCCCACCAGATCAGCGAGCGCCGTTCATCGGCGATCACGACTCGAGACCTCCGGCCACCTCATCGATCGTGATCATCCCCAGATAGCGGTCGTGCTCGCCGGTGCTGTCGATGACCGCCGCCATTCGGGAACGGGCGTTGACGATCACATCGAGCGCCTCACGCAGCGGCGTCGTCGGCGACACACGTGAACCGAACGAGCGCATGGTCAGTTCGCCGACCGTGGACCCGAGCGAGGCGCCGCTACCGAGGGCATCCTCGACGACCTCCCGGCTCAGCCAGCCGTGCAGCGTCTCGGCCTCGACGACGGCCACCCACGTCGTGCCGAATTGCTCCATCACCTCGATGGCATCGGACGGCGCCGCCCCGGGCGACACCGCAGGCCCGACGATCGGGGTGACGTCGGCAACCGTCCGCAGCGCCAGCCTGCGCAGACCTCGCTCGCGTCCAAGGAACGACGCAACGAACTCGTTGGCCGGGGCGTCGAGAAGTTCGTCGGGAGTGGCGAACTGTTCGAGATGGCCGCCAACATTCATGATCGCCACTCGATCGGCGAGCTTGATCGCCTCATCGATGTCGTGGGTCACGATGACGATGGTCTTCTGCACAGTGGCTTGCAGCGCCAACAGATCGTCTTGGAGCCGGGCGCGGACGATCGGATCAACCGCGCTGTAGGGCTCGTCCATCAGCAGGATCGGAGGATCGGCCGCAAGCGCTCGCGCCACGCCCGCCCGCTGCTGCTGTCCACCTGAGAGCGCCGCCGGATACCGGTCGAGGAGGTCCCGCTCGAGCCCCACGAGGTCGGCGAGTTCGTCGCAGCGTGCGGCAATCCGCTCGGGATCCCAGCCGATCAACTCAGGTACCACCCCGATGTTCCGCCGTACCGTTCGGTGGGGAAACAAGCCGATCTGCTGGATCACGTACCCGATGCTCCGACGGAGTTCGTGGGCCGCCGACGATCGCTGGTCGGCTCCCAGCACCATGATCGTGCCCGACGTCGGTTCCACGAGCAGGTTGATCATCTTGAGCGTGGTGGTCTTGCCGCACCCAGATGGGCCGACGAGCGCCACGACCTCCCCGGTGGCGACCTCGAAGGACAGGCCGTCGACAGCGGTCGTCAGAGCGCCGTCGAATCGCTTGGTGACGTCGACCAGGGAGATTGCGGCACTACCGCGCAGGGCAGGAATCCATCGAAACTAGCAGTGGCCACCTCCGGATCGTGGCTGCCTGACCCCACCTCAATCCGTCGGGTCTCCGTTCGACGGTGCGGTCGTGGACCGATCATTCACCCTTTGTCACCAGCCATTCTGCCCCGTCAGGTGTGTCGCGGACCTCGATGCCGGCCCTGACCAGTTCGTCGCGAATTGCGTCGGAGACGACGAACGCCTTCTCCGATCGCGCCACCACCCGTGCGGCGAGCGCCGCCTCGACAACCGGACCCACCACCTCGCGCACGTCGCGCACGCCCTCGGTCGCAGCGGCACCGAGACGAACGATCATCGATCGTAGAGCGGCGCGAGCGCGGTCGACCTCGTCGGACTGCAGGGTGTCGCGTGACCACTCGACGATCGCCGACTCGAGTTCGAGGATCGCGCCGACCGCAGCGTCGGCATCGCGTCGGTCGAGAGCTGTCGAGAACGAAGCCTCGAACCTCGAGGTCGCGGCGGCCAACGAGTCGACGTCCACAGCACCATCGGTCGCGGCCGCCTCACCGGCGGGCTCGACCGTTCGGGTCGGCGCCCGAGACGCGGCGTCGCCATCCGTGGGGCCGGCGCGGAGGACATCGACGGCAACGGTCGTCCCCGACTCGATGCGCACCGAGACGCCATTGCGGCGCAGCGTGACGGCGCCTTTGCCGACGATCTCGGCAGTGTCGGCATCGACATCGATGATCACACCGGTGTGCTCGTCGATCCCGAGCACGAACGCTCCATCGGGCAGCTCGGGCTCGAGCAGCGCCAGGCGTCGCTCGCCGAGGTAGCAGAAGTTGGTGTCGTGATTGCCACCCTCCTGGTTGTCGTAGTGAGGGATCACCGCAACGTTCAGCCCGATGTCCGCGAGGAGGTCGAGGCCGACCGCCCAATACGGGTCGACGCCGACCTTGTAGATCTCGTAGACGGGCACGGTCGCCACGCCGAGGGTGAGTGCGGCCGCCGACGAGAACACGACCGCTCCGCCGGTGCGCAACTTCGACGCAAGTGCATCCGCCACGGCGGTGCCACGCCACTGTTCGAGCGCGAACGTGGGGCAGCCCGGGCCGGCGAAGACCCAGTCGGCGTTTCGCACACGCGACACGCCCTGTTCGATCGCGACGACGTCTCCTGTGTCGGTCCGACCGAGTCCGGCCACCACGACCTCACGCCCCACGGCATCACGGAAGTACTCGGTGGCCTTCGCGGCGAGGATCGGAGCGTTCTCCTGGAAGCCGAACGGCGTATCCAACAACACTGCGTCGACGTCGGGTCCGAGGCGATCGAAGATCGCCCGGTGCGGGCCGTTCATCGTGGGGGCTGTCTCGCCAGATCCCATGATCGCCAGAATTCGGGGTGTCGTCATGCGGTTGCCTCCGTCGACCTGGTGGGGACCGGCACAGCCGGAAAGAAGTCGGCTTCGACGCTGGCTCGGTGCAGCAGGTCGCCGACCTCGGTCGGTCGTTGCGCATGGACGTCGTGGTGCGCGGGGCTGAACCATTCGGCCCGACCGCGCGGTAGAGCGGCGACCGCTGCGTCGACGGCCTCGTGCTTCGAGTTCGTCCAGGCAACGTCACCGTTGTCGGCGGCAATCAGCAACGTCGGCACGTTCACCGACTGGTAGCGCGTCGACGGCTGGTGTTCCCACAGGCCTCTCAGCACCAGGAGATGGCGGTCGAAGGTCAACCATGGGGCGATGGTCGCATCGTCGCGCACTTCGAAGTTCGCGAGGGTTCCTCGTCGGCCCTCCTCGGGCCAGTCGGCAGCAGATGTCTGCAACCACCCGGTGATCTGCTCCAGCGGTGTGCCGGCCAGGCGGGGAGGCGCGAGCGCCGCCGCCGCGTCGTCCCAGTCGGGGAATCTGCCGGCGAGGTCGATGAAGCCGCCGTCGACGCACGCGACGGTGCTGATCGCTTCCGGGTGTCGGTAGGCAAGTTCGAGCACGACATTCCCGCCCCACGACTGGCCGGCGACCCCCGGGCGATCGAATCCGAGGACGTCGATGAGCGCCATGAGGTCGTCGGCCACCGTGACCATGTCGTATCCGCTGTCGGGCTTTGACGACAGGCCGTGTCCGCGCTGGTCGATGGCGACGACGCGATGTCCGAGGCCAGCGATGTGTCGGGCGACGCCGTCCCAGAGACGGGCGTTCGACGCGAGCCCGTGCACGAGCAGCCATGCCGGCAGTCGCGTATCGGCGCCATCTGGACGCTCCCAGTGAACGCCGTGCAACTCGACGCCGGTTGGCAGTGTGTGCATCTGATGGACGGGTTCGATCATCGGCATGCGTGCTCGATTCGTTCGATGAGAGTGAGGAGTTCGATGCTGGCATCCATCGGTCGTGGCCAGCGGGCGTGGCCGCGGACGGCAGCGGCGAATGCGTCGACCATACCGAGGTATGGATCGCTCGGTGCGACCGATCGGGAGTGCACGCGGCCTTCGCTGTCGGCGATCGTGATCGTGTCGGCGCGCATCCCCCCCGTGTGAGCGTGGGAGGCCAGGACGAGACACGCGTCCTGGCCGATGATCTCGACCCGCTGTTCCTCGGCGTCGACGAACGAGCATCGGATCCGCGCCTGGCGTCCGTCGATCCATTCGAGGGTCGCTTCGGTGCGAGCGTCCACACCGGTGGAGTGCCACAACGCAGTCGCTTCGACCGCGTCGGGCCGTGCGTCCCACAGTTCGACGATGGGTCCGAGACAGTAGATACCGACGTCGAGCAGGGCGCCGCCACCCTGGTCGCTCGACCAGCGGTAGTTGGAGTCGCCGTCCGGGCCGATCGTGAACGTGAACGCGGCGTCGATGTCGATCACCGGGCCGAGCTCACCGTTCGCGGCGGTCTCCATCGCCGCGCTCCATCGGGCGTCGAACGGCGTCATCCAGGCCTCGGCCATCACGACACCCGCCTCGTCGGCCAGGCCGGCCATGCGGCGGGCGTCGGCGGCGTTCGTTGCAACTGGCTTCTCGCACAGCACGTGCTTGCCGGCGGCGATCGAACGTTCGACCCACTCGAGGTGCAGACCGTTCGGGAGTGGGATGTAGACGACCTCGACATCCGGGTGCGCGATCACGTCGTCGTACAGTCCGGCGTCGAGATGTTCCCATCGCTCCGGTACCGGCCCACCGAGCGACGACACAGCGACGAGTTCGGCTCGAACCGATGCATCGATCGCGGGCATGACGGCCTTGGTTGCGACCATCGATCGCGCGCCCAGTGCACCGAATCCGACCGCCGACGTGGTGGGCATGCTCAGTCGAGTTCGATCAGTTCGCCGCCGTTGGCACCCGAACGATGCCCGGCCTCGAGGACGGCGACGACATCACGTGACTGTTCCGGAGCAACTGCGAGCGGTTCGCCGAGCAGCAGGTGATCGGCCAGATTGCGATGGAAGCTCCAGCCGGACGCAGGCGCCGGGCCGACGGTCGACTCGCGCACACCCGACGGACCTTCGTACACTCCCACGGTGAGGTCGACGGGCACCTCTGCGTGGTGTGCGATGTGTTCGACATGGCCACGTCCGGGCTCGACGGCGTCGGTTCGCAGCGGTCGGTAGTGACCCTCGATGGTCCCTCGCGTGCCCTCGATGTGGAACTTCGGGCGACGGATGGCGCAGATGTCGCTCTGGCGGAAGGTCGCCTCGCGACCGTCGGGCCACTGCATCCACAGCGAGAGTTGGTCGGCGTTGGTGGTGTCGTACCAGACGCGGGTGTGGGCGCTGCACAGCACTCGACGGGGCGCCGACCCGTACATCTGCACGATCCAGTCGACGTGGTGGGATCCCCAGTCGTAGATGGCGCCACCCGAGATCGATTCCTCCGAGTGCCACGCCCGACAGGGATGCTCGAATCCGCCGACGAAGGTCTCAATGTTGAACACCTCACCGATCTCGCCTCGGCCGGTGAGGTCGCGCACGGCGAGCCAGTCGCGGTCCCACCGGCGGCTCTGGTGGACGGTGACGGTCCGATCGAGTTCGAGAGCCGTCGCGATGATCTCGTCGGCGTCGGCGCGGCGCAGACACATCGGCTTCTCGATCACGACATGCTTGCCCGCCCGCAGGAGGGCGAGCGCCAGTTGCGCGTGCAGCACGGGGGGAGTGGCGATGATCGCAATGTCGACGTCCGGGTCGGCGCCGAGCGACTCCGCGGAATCGTGGGCGACCAGATCGGGGAAGTCCGCTCGCGCGGCCACCAGGCGGTCGCTCGCCGAGTCGGCGGCCGCGACCAGCGCGAGCCCTTCGGTTTCCGTCGCGGCGAGACCATGGAGGTAGCCCATGCC
>JBGTEH010000129.1:0-6056 GCA_041747915.1 Ilumatobacteraceae bacterium | reverse complement strand
GATCCAAGCCCTCGAGACGATCAAGGTGATCCTCGGCCTCGGCGAGCCGCTGATCGGCCGAATCCTCACCGTCGACACGACCGAGATGGAGTTCCGGGTCTTCAACCTGAAGCCGGATCCGGCCAACGAGGTCACCTGGGCGAACCGCGATCGCATCGAGATCAAAGAACTCGACGGACTCTGCGCTCCCGGTCTCGTTCACGTCTGACCTCCGTACCGTGGTCGCATGACCACAGCCGACCGCCGTGAGTTCCCTGTCAGCGACGCGATCGGTGAACGTCCACCGTTCGGTGCCATCGAGCGGTTGAGTTCCGAACAACTCGCCGCCGAACAGGCCGCCACGCTCGCACTCCCTCGCCGTACCCCGTCGATCAGTGCGAAGGCTCTGTTCACTTTGATGGACGCGCTGTACGGCAAGTCGCGCACGCTGCCCAAGTTCCGCGTGCTCGAACTCGTCGCCCGGGTGCCGTATCAGGCCTGGGAGAACGTGGCGTACGTCGCCGTCACGCACACCGCCAGCGAGCCCAATTTCGCCCGCCGCGTGTTCGATCAGGTGCGTGTCAGCCGGTTCGAACAGGACAACGAGCAGTGGCACCTGCTGATCCTCGAAGAACTCGTCGCCGAACGTGGAGCGCACCTCGGGTTCATCCGCCACCGGGTGATCCCGCAGATCATCGCGTTCGCCTACTACCAGCTGTCGTGGATCATGTACGCGATCCGTCCGTCGTGGAGCTACCGCCTGAACGCCGACTTCGAGGATCACGCCGAGCACGAGTACGCGCTCCTCGTCCAGGAGAATCCGCAGTGGGAGCACGAGCGCTACGAGGGTGAGTTCGTCGAGGACTACGGCCAGTACGAGTCGCTCGCCGACCTGTTCCGCCAGATCGGATACGACGAGCGTCTCCACAAGATCGAGAGCGAGTCACGCATGGTCTCGCCGCGCTTCGACTGACAGACGGTCACGATTCGCTCGCGGGTTGGTTGCTCCGCGAGTGATCTGTTCCTCTCAGCTCGGCTCGGTGAGGATCTCGCGTTCGAGCGGGGCGAGTTGCTCGCGCTCTTGGACCATCACTCCCACGATCACCAGAGCGATGCCCGCGAACTCGATGCCCGAGGGTTGCTGGTCGAGCGCGATCCAACCGATCAACACCGCGGTCACCGGCAACAGGGCGAGCAGCAGTGAGAACCGGCGGATCGGAATCCGGCGCATCGTGAACTGGTCGATGCCGTAGCCGATGGCGTTGGAGAACACGCCGACGAGCAGACACAGCGCGAGCAGCCGGGGCGAACTCCACACGTCGAGACTTCCGGGTGCGCCGATCGGTGTGATGGCGATGGCCCCGATCGCAAGCCCGACGCCGAGACCCGACACGCCTCGGTCGAAGCGGGCGACTCGGGCGCCGATCACGATGTAGGCCGCCCACATCACCGATGCCAGGAAGATGAAGAGCAGCCCGAGGGCATTGCCGTCGATCTCGGTGCCGCCGAGGATTGCGACGCCGGCGATCGCGAACATCAGCGCGAGCGCGTTGCGTCGGCTCCGCGTGGCGACGGCGGCGACGGTGATCGGTCCGATGAATTCGATCGTCACTGCGATCCCGAGATCGACACGATCGATCCCCAGGTAGAAGAACGTGTTCATCAGCGCGGTGGCGATCCCGAACAATGCTGCCGCTGCGAGTTCGTTGCGAGTCCATCGCTCTCTCCATGCTCGCGATGCCAGCACCACGGCGATCGCGGCGCCGATCACCCGGAACCATGCGACAGTCTGAGGGGCGACGTCGTCGAACAGGGCGACAGCGATGACCGCGCCGACGTACTGCGACACGGCCGACAGCACGAACAGTGCTTCGGGTTGAGTGGTGTTCAGCCAACGGGTGACCGGCCCCGTCGACCCGCTGGGGGAAGTGGGGGAGTCGGACAGGACTTACTCGAACAGCTCGGGATCGGTGTGCGCGATCTCGTCCCACAGTGGCTGGAAGCTGAACCATCCGGCGGCGTGGAATCCCGTGTTCTGCTGGGTGTACGTGGCGTACTCGTCGCGGATTTCGATCGGGTCGCCGGCGGCCATCGCCATCAACTGGGCCTGGCACGAACGTTCCATCGAGATGAACCAGAACGCCGCCTCGTCGACGGTCTCGCCGACTGTGAACAGGCCATGGTTCTGATGGATCGCAGCCTTGCCGTCGGGGAATTTCGAGGCCAGTTCACGCCCGGCTTCGATGTCGAACACGACGGCACCGCCCTGTTCGGAGATGACGTGATGGTCGTTGTAGAAGATGCACGCATCCTGCGTGAGCGGGGCGAGTGGAATGCCGAGCGAGCTGAACGACTTGCCGTACGGCGAGTGGGCGTGGGCAGCTGCGACCACGTCGGGACGGGCGGCGTGAACTGCGGCATGGATCACGAACGCCGCACGATTGACGGGCTTGGTGCCGTACACGACGTTGCCCTGGTGGTCGACGAGGATCAGGTCGCTCTGCCTGATGTGGCGGAAGCTCATCCCGAACGGGTTCACCCAGAACATGTCGGGGTACTCGGGGTCGCGGACCGTGATGTGGCCGGCGACGCCTTCGCCGAAGCCGAACTTGCCGAACACACGCAGAGCACCGGCGAGATGCGACTTGCGATAGCGGCGTTCGTCGTCGACGTTGTCGAACGTCGGAATCCCGTCGAGGCCAACGATCTTCGGCGTGAGTTCGATGCCGTCGATCATGCCCGGCGACGTGATGGTGATCGGATCTTCGGTGATGGCCATGGATACACCGTAGCCCCGCGGTTCGGCGCTGTCTCGGGCCGTACGATCAGGCGATGGCCGAGATCCGTCCCGCCGACATCGCCGCTCCGGCCGCGAACTACGCCCACGCCGTACTCACCGAAGGTGCGTCGCGCTGGCTGCACACGTCGGGCGTCGTGCCGGTGGCGCCGGATGGCTCGACACCCGACGATCTGGCCGAACAGGCCGCTGTGGTGTGGTCGAACATCGCAGCAATGCTCCGCGATGCCGCGATGTCGATCGGTGACATCGTCTCGGTCACCACCTACGTCGTCGTCGGCGAGGATCTCGGGCCCGTGATGGCGGCGCGTGATGTGGCGCTCGGCGGGCATCGGGCTGCGTCGACTCTGGTCACCGTTGCGGCACTGGCGCGCCCGGAGTGGCGCATGGAGATCGCGGTCGTCGCCGCGGCGTGAGCCGAGCCCGCTCGGCGAAACGCCCATCCCTGCGCCCGGTCCGTTCGTGGCGCGAATTGCGTGACCCGTCCCACCCAGTTCGCGCCACAAACAGCTTCCTCGTTTGTGGCGCACTTCGGGTGACCCGTCCCACCCGGATCACGCCTCAAACATCCGGCCCGTTTGTGGCGCACTTCGGGTGACCCGCCCCACCCGGATCGCGCCACGAACAGGGCAGATCCGGTTGCGCGGGCCGGGCTGCAATACGATCGGGCGATGGCTGAATCCACGGACCTGCCGCAGACCGACTCGGGCATTGTAATCAAGCGGCTCTACGACGCCTCCGACCTCGAGGGATGGGACGCCGCCGAACAGCTCGGAGCGCCCGGTCAGTCGCCGTACACCCGGGGTGTCTACGCCTCGATGTACACGGGCCGGCTGTGGACGATGCGTCAGTACTCGGGGTTCGGCAACGCGGAGGCCACCAACGAGCGCTTCAAGTTCCTCCTGAACGCCGGCCAGACCGGGCTGTCGTGCGCCTTCGACCTCCCCACCCAGATGGGCTACGACTCCGACCACGGCCGCGCCGAGGGCGAGGTCGGCAAGGTCGGCGTGGCGATCGACTCCATGCAGGACATGCGTCTGCTCCTCGCCGACCTGCCGCTCGACAAGGTCACCACGTCGATGACGATCAACTCGACGGCGGCGATCTTGCTGTTGATGTACGAACTCGTCGCCGAGGAGAACGGCGTGTCGAGCGACCAGATCGGCGGCACGATCCAGAACGACCTGCTCAAGGAGTACATCGCCCGCGGCACCTACGTGTATCCGCCCCGTCCATCGATGCGGATCATCACCGACATCTTCGCCTACTGCTCGGCACACGTCCCGAACTGGAACACGATTTCGATCTCCGGCTACCACATCCGCGAAGCCGGCTCGACCGCGGTGCAGGAGATCGCGTTCACGCTCGCCAATGCAATCGCCTACGTGCAGGCCGCTGTCGACGCGGGCCTCGATGTCGACGACTTCGCCCCCCGGCTCAGCTTCTTCTGGAACGGTCACAACAACTTCTTCGAGGAGGTCGCCAAGTTCCGTGCCAGCCGCCGGATGTGGAACAAGATCATGACCGAGCGCTTCGGAGCAGAGGATCCGAAGTCCGCGATGCTGCGATTCCACACCCAGACCGGAGGTTCGACGCTCACCGCGCAACAGCCGATGAACAACATCATGCGCGTGACGCTGCAGGCGTTCGCCGCGGTGATGGGCGGCACACAGAGCTTGCACACCAACGGCTACGACGAAGCGCTCAGCCTGCCCACGGAGGAAGCCGCTCGAATGGCGCTGCGCACCCAACAGGTGATCGGCTACGAATCGGGCGTCGCCGACACGCCCGACCCGCTCGCCGGGTCGTACTTCGTCGAGTCGCTGACCGACGAGGTCGAGCGGCTGGCGTGGGAGTACATCGAGCGCATCGACGACATGGGCGGCGCGGTCGCGGCGATCGAGTCCGGCTTCCAGATGGACGAGATCGAGCAGGCCGCGTACGAGTACACGAAGTCGATCGACGACGACGAACGGGTGATCGTCGGCGTCAACAAGTTCACGATGGACGACGAGGCCGAACCGAAGGTGTTTCCGATCGACCCCGAGCTCGAAGGCAACCAGATCGCTCGGCTGACGGCATACAAGGCGAACCGTGACACCGCGGCCGTCGAGACGACGCTCGCCGCCGTCAAGGCAACAGCGCAGGGGGGCGACAACTTGCTCTACAGCATGAAGGGCGCACTGCGCGCTGATGCCACCCTCGGCGAGATCAGCGACGCGCTGCGCGAGGTGTTCGGCGTCTACACGCCGTGAGGAGAGCAAGTCATGACGGAGGTGACGTCCGACCACCGTCTCCCCCCGAGTTCGAGGAACTCGACCGCACGCTCGCCGCGCTCGGTGTCGACGTAGCCCACCTCGACGAACGGCCACGCGTCGAGGCCGGCGAGACCTCGGGTCGTTCGTCGGGCCCGTCCCCACGGCTCGACACCCACCGCCGCTTCGGGCCCGGGCTTCCCCGCAATTTCCGGCTGCTGTGGGGAGCGACGGCGCTGTCGAACCTCGGCGATGGTCTTCGATTGGTGGCGCTGCCGCTGCTCGCCACATCGGTCACCGATGACCCTCGACTCATCGCCGGCGTCACGGTCGCCGAACGGCTGCCATGGCTGTTTTTCATCCTGCCGGGCGGGGCGTGGGCCGATCGGTACGACCGTCGTGTGTTGCGCATGCGTCTCGACATCGCCCGAGCGATCGTCGTAGCCGGTCTCGTGGCCGTCATCGCGCTCGACGCGGTGTCGATCGGGATGATCTTCATCGTCGCCGCGCTTCTTGCGTCGGCGGAGGCCGTCGTCGACTCGTCGAGCATGGCGATGATCCCGGCGACCGTGGACCGGCGGGATCTCGAGCGCGCGGTCGGTCGGCTCGGTTCGACCGAACTCGCCATGAACGACATGGCCGGCCCGCCGATCGGTGGACTGCTGTTCGGTGCGGCAATCGCAGTTCCGTTCGGCCTCGACGCGCTGAGTTTCGCCGGCGCCGCGCTCGTGATGGCGTTCATGACGGGCACCTACACCTCGGGCGCCGTCCACACGCCGGGCGTCGCGATGCGCGCTCGTGTGTCCGAGGGCTTTCGTTGGCTGTGGAGCCAACAGCTGCTGCGGATGCTGGCGCTGATCTCGACGGCGCTTGGCACGGCGTCATTCGTGGGCAATGCGGTGTTCGTGCTGTATGCCCGCGACGTACTCGACCTGTCGGAGTTCGGCTACGGCGTGCTGCTCGTTCCCGGCGCCATCGGCGGCATCGTCGGCTCGTTGATCGCTCCGCGATTCCGGCGGTTCCCG
>JBGTEH010000128.1:0-3457 GCA_041747915.1 Ilumatobacteraceae bacterium | reverse complement strand
CGTTGACGTCGCCGATCCCGCCGAAGTCGGCGGCGTTCGGGTCGGCATTTTCCCGGCTGTCGGAGCCGATGAGGAGGTAGTTCTGCGCGGGGCCGTCCTGCGCCGTCAGGGCGAGTTCGAGACCCTCGATGCGCTGCACGTCTGCGCTGCGGGCATTGGCCGCCGTGATCACGCCGAATGCGCCCGCTGCACCGACGACGGCAGCGAGCACCAGCGCCAGGGGCGCGGAGCTGCGGCGACGGCGCCTCGGGTCAGACATGGCCCCGACGCTACTGCCGGGGCCGACGCCCTCGGCGGCAGTTCGTGCGAGACGTCGATCTCACACCCGACTCTCACCCGTGACGCCTCGCCCGTCACTGGCCGCCCTTCGTTGGCTGCCGCTCACTGGCCCCTCCAATGCGGTCCTTCAGTGCACAGGTCGGAGGTGTACCACGTCGCCGACGTCGTACGTGACGGTGTCGCCGGAGTCCTGCTCCACGACGAGACGCCCGTGATCGTCGACCGCCACGGCGAGGCCTTCGACCACCTCGGTGCCGTCCGCCAAGGGTCTTTCGATGCGCACCCGGCGACCGATCGTCGACAGCTCGGAGGCGTACATCGGAGCGATCACTTCCGGCAACCCGTCGAGGTGCACCAGGATCGACGCGAGCAGATCCGCCGGGCGCAGCGGTGCGCCCAGCAGCGCCGCACCGTCAGGGGCCCAGCCGACGTTCAGTCCCAGCCCGACGACCAGCGCGTCCGTGATCGACGACCGCTGAGCGAGGATGCCGGCCACCTTGGCGCCGTCGAGCAGCAGATCGTTGGGCCACTTGAGGGTGAGCGACGCGTCCGGTCGCGCCTCTCGGGCGGCGTGAAGCGCGGCGAGGCCCACTCGATGCGTGGCGGTTGCCGGCACGGCCGGTACGGGTGACATCGCGATGGACACGAGCAGGTTCGTACCCGGGGGCGCATCCCAGCGTCGGTCAAGACGTCCCCGACCCGCTGTCTGGTGGTCGGTGACCAACACGCTGCGATCGCCCGCCACTGCACTGTCGAGGTCGTCGAGCAGATCGGAGTTGGTGCTGCCCGTCTCGTGCAGGTGGCGGACCTGCCAACCCGTCGGCCAGTCGGCCGCCGTCCAGATGTCTCCGTGTACGCCCACGACCCCTACATTGGCAGCCGTGCTCCAGAAGATCCTGATCGCCAACCGCGGCGAAATCGCCGTCCGTGTCATCCGCGCCGCCCGGGAGATGGGTATCCCCACGGTGGCGGTGTACTCCGAACTGGATCGCGACTCGCTGCATGTGCGTCTGGCCGACGAGGCGTACGCGCTCGGTGGACAGACCGTGGCCGAGAGCTACATCAACACCGAGGTCATGCTCGACGTGATCCGACGCAGCGGCGCCGACTCCGTGCATCCGGGCTACGGGTTCTTCTCGGAGAACGCCGATTTCGCTCGCGCGATCACCGCCATGGGCGTGGAGTTCATCGGCCCACCGGCCACCGCGATGGACGAGATGTCCGACAAGGTGTCGAGTCGTCTCGCGGCCATTCGCGGAGGAGCACCCGTCGTCCCAGGGACCACCGAGTTCGCCAAGGGTCCCGAGGAGATCAAAGCGTTCGGCAACGAGTTCGGCTGGCCGGTGTGCATCAAAGCGGCGTTCGGCGGAGGCGGTCGCGGCATGAAGGTGGTGCAGAGCGAGGCCGAGGTCGACGACGCAATGGCGAGCGCCCAACGTGAGGCCAAGAGCTTCTTTGGCCGCGATGAGGTGTACGTCGAGCGGTACCTCACGTGGCCTCGCCACGTCGAGATCCAGTTGGTCGGCGACAAGCACGGCAACTGCGTGTGGATCTCGTCGCGTGACTGTTCGGCGCAGCGTCGTCACCAGAAGTTGGTCGAGGAGGCGCCGGCTCCCGGGCTCCCCGACGGTGTCGAGCAGGCCATGGGCGAGGCGGCCGTCAAGGCGGCCACGGCGGTCGGCTACTACGGAGCAGGCACCGTCGAGTTCATCTTCCAGGACGGCGACTTCTTCTTCCTCGAGATGAACACGCGGCTCCAGGTCGAGCACCCGGTGAGTGAGATGATCACCGACATCGACCTGGTCGAGTGGCAGATCCGTGTCGCCTCCGGCGAAGAACTTCCGATGACTCAGGCCGAGGTCGACGCCTCGCGGCGCGGGCACTCGATCGAGATTCGGATCAATGCCGAGGATGTCGCCGAGGGCAAGTTCCTGCCGTCACCCGGCCCGATCACCCGGCTCGTGGCACCGGACGGCTTCGGCGTCCGTTTCGACACCGGCTACCTCTCCGGCGACGAGATCAGCCAGTACTACGACAACCTGGTCGGCAAACTCGTCGTGTGGGGTCGCGACCGTGACGTGGCGATCGCCCGCACGATCCGGGCGCTCGACGAACTGATCGTGGAAGGTGTGGCCACCACGATCCCGGCGGACCTGGCGATCCTGCGTCATCCCGACTTCGCCGCCGTCGAACACTCGACCAAATGGGTCGAGGAGACCCTCGATCTCACCGGCATCGGCGGCAAGGCCGAGTCGACCGCACCCGAGACCGACGACGACGAGCCGCTGGTGAAGCGCTCGACGACCGTCGAGGTGAACGGCAAGCGATTCGACGTCAACATGTGGGTGCCCGAGACGTCGGCAGTCGTGGCCACCGGGGTGCCTGCGGCGAAGAAGAAGCGGTCGGGTTCGGCAGGCAGTGGTGGGGGCGGCGTCGCCTCGGGCTCGGTGGAAGCTCCGATGCAGGGAACGATCGTGAAGGTGCTCGTCGAGGTCGGCCAGGCCGTCGAAGTGGGAGCCGGGATCGTTGTGCTCGAAGCGATGAAGATGGAGAATCAGATCAACGCCGAGAAGGCCGGCACGGTCAAGGAGATCAAGGTGACCGCCGGCGACACCGTCGGTGGTGGCGACATTCTCGCCATCATCGAGTGACCTGAAACGCTGGGGTCAGACCCCAGCGCTTCAGGTCACTCGGCGGCTTCGGAGAGGGCTTCGCTGAGAGCTGGGTGCACCAGGATGCTCTCGGCGAGGTCGGTCACCGTCAGGCCCGCAGTGACGGCGACGGCGATCACCGAGATCAGCTCAGCCGCTTGGCGGCCGACGATGGAGCCTCCGAGCACTTCGCCGGTCGCGGGGTCGGAGATGATCTTGACGAATCCCTTGGTGTCGTTGTTGATCATCGCCTTGGCAGTCGACGAGAACGGCACCTTGGTCACGCGGATCTTGCGGCCGGAGCTGAACGCTTCGGCCTCGGCGAGGCCGACATCGGCGATCTCGGGTTCGGTGAAGATCGCGGACGCCGCCTTGTCGTAGTCGAGATGGCGATGATTGCGCGTGTGGCCGCCCATGACGTGCTCGGCCACCTTGCGACCCTGCATCGATGCCACCGACGACAGCGGAAGCTTGCCGCTGATGTCGCCCGCCGCATAGATGTGGGCGACGTTGCTGACGCAGTGCTG
>JBGTEH010000127.1:0-2994 GCA_041747915.1 Ilumatobacteraceae bacterium | reverse complement strand
TCGTGGTCGCCGGCGGCCGTCGTGCGCGCCGACACCGGCGGGATGACGATTGACCGCCGCGATGTCGAGCCCACGCCGCTCCATCCGGATCTGGCGCTCCTGATGAGCACGTCGGGATCGACCGGCAACCCGAAGCTCGTGCGGTTGTCACACGAGAACCTCGTCGCCAACGCATCGTCGATCGCCGAATTCCTCGCCCTCTCCCCCGACGATGTCGGCATCACGACGCTGCCGTTGCACTATTGCTTCGGGCTGTCCGTGCTGCACAGCCACCTGATCGCCGGCGCCAGCGTTGCGCTCACCTCGACCTCGGTCGTCGACCCCTGCTTTGCCGAAGCCCTCGGCGCGCATGGCGTCACCAACATCGCCGGCGTCCCCCACACCTACGACCTGATCGAACAGGCCGGACCCGAACGCATCCACGTTCCGTCGCTGCGCCTGCTCACTCAGGCCGGCGGCCGGATGGCACCGCAGGCCGTCGAGCGGTGGAACGAACGAGCGGGCTCGTGGGACGCCGAGTTCATCGTGATGTACGGCCAGACCGAGGCCACCGCCCGCATGGCCTACCTGCCGCCGGCGATCGCGACGCGCCGTCCCGGAGCGATCGGCGTGCCGATCCCCGGAGGCTCGTTCCGGATCGAACCGGTCACCGATCCGGACAACGTCCGTCAGGACCGAGACGACGAGGCCGTCGGCGAACTCGTCTACCGCGGCCCCAATGTGATGCTCGGATACGCACGCGAGCCGAACGACCTGTCGCTCGGACGCACCGTCGACGAGCTGCGTACGGGCGACCTGGCACGGTTCCATCCCAATGACGGCGTGTACGAGATCGTGGGACGCGCGGCGCGATTCGTCAAGCCGTTCGGCCTGCGAATCGACCTCGACGCACTGCAGCACGAGCTGAGCGAGTTCGCCGAGACGGCCGACATGGTCGTGACGGGCGACGACGACGGTCTGGTGATCTGCGCACCGGGCGCATGTGCGCCGGCACTGGCTGCCGAGACCATCGGCCGAACCGGGCTTCCATCGGTGCTCGTGACGGTCGACACCGACTCGCCGATCGTGCGGACGGACTCCGGAAAGTTCGACTTCGTCGCCATGATGCGACGCGCCCGCGCCACGGCTCGCACCACCACCGTCAATTCCGACCCAGGTGCGACACCCCACGACGCCGCAAACATCGCTGCGGTGTTCGCGACCGTTCTCGGCCGATCCGGCGTGCAACCGAACGACACTTTCGTGTCGCTCGGCGGCGATTCGCTGAGCTACATCGAGTGCTCGTTCCGGCTCGAGGCCGTCCTCGGTCGGCTCCCACCCGACTGGCACCTGCTCCCGATCGGTCAACTCACCCCACGACGACGCCGCCGACACGTTGTCGCAATCGACACCACGGTGTTGCTGCGCGTTGCCGGGATCTTCGCCATCGTCGCGACACACATGGGCCTGCGATTCACGCCGGGCGGTGCCCACCTGATGCTCGCCGTGGTGGGCTACAACCTGAGCCGGTTCCTGTTGCCGATCGAACACGGCCGAGCGCGTCTCGCCGCCGGGCTCAGAACCGCCGGGCGGGTCGCGGTTCCCACGGTCCTGTGGGTGGCCGCCGGACTCGCGCTCGGCGCCAACTTCGGCGTCGGCACACTGCTGCTCGTGAACAATTACGTCGGCCCGCGGTCGCACGCCGGCGATGAGTGGCACTTCTGGTTCATCGAGATCTTCGTCCACGTGACGCTGCTCATCACGTTCGTCAGCCTCGTCTCTCCGGTGCGTCGCTTCGAACGCCGCCGCCCGTACCTCACCGCACTCATCGCTCTCGGGTTACTGCTCCTTCTGCGACTCGACTGGGCGTGGATGAACGACTGGTACAACCTGCGTTTCCGGACGCACGGCGTCGCGTGGTTCGTGGCACTCGGCTGGCTGCTCCACCAGTCGGACACGCGCATCAAGCGCCTGTTCACCACCGTCCTGATGGTCGCCACGGTGTGGAGATTCTTCGACTACGCGCCACGCGAGGTGTTCGTCATCGGCGGGCTGCTGTTGCTCGCCGCCGCACGCGAGGTCGTGGTGCCGCGACGGTTCGCGCAGCTGTCGGTGGTCCTCGCAAGCGCCAGTATGTGGATCTACATCACCCACTTCACGTTCTGGCCACCGCTCGCCGATGCGCTTGGCGTGCGACTCGCGTACGTTCCCACGATCGTGCTCGGAGTCGCAGCCTGGGCGGTCGCAGAACGACTGACCCGGCTGGTTGTTCATCAGTGGACACATCGCCAGGTTGGCCTCGCACGACACGACGTTAGGATTGCCTAACAATGCGCGCGACGGCTCGACCTTCCAACCTGCGACGTGCACGATTGCTCGCGCTCGCAGTCACGCTCCTTGCGGTGACCACCGCGTGTTCGAGCGACGACAGCGACGCCCTGTACGTGTACAGCGGTCGTCACTACGGCATCGAATCGGCGTTCGAGGAGTACATGGACCAGACTGGGGTGAAGGTCGAGTTCCTCACCGGCAACGACGCGGAACTCCGCGAACGCATCGTCGCCGAAGGTGAAGACACCAAGGCCGACGTCTACATCACCGTCGACGCCGGCAACCTGGCCCGCGCCGCCGAACAGGGCATCTTCCAACCGATCGACAACCCGGTGCTCGACGAGGCGATCCCGACGAGCCTCAGCGATCCCGACGGACTCTGGTACGGGCTCAGCCAGCGGGCACGCACGATCGTGTACAACCCCGAGGTGATCGCGCTCGAGGACGTGCCCACCACCTACGAGGAGCTCGCCGATCCGAAGTGGAACGGCAGGCTGTGCATGCGCAACTCGTCCAACGTGTACCAGCAGTCGCTCGTCGCCAGCCTCCTCGCCGAACACGGCGAGGAGGAGACGCTGCGGATCGTCGAGGGTTGGGCCGACAACTCCGAGATCCTGAACAACGACGTCCTGATCCTCGAGTCGCTCGCCGACGGCCTGTGCGAGGTCGGCATCACCAACCACT
>JBGTEH010000126.1:0-4826 GCA_041747915.1 Ilumatobacteraceae bacterium | reverse complement strand
CGCCGCGGCCGTTGGTCGGGTGCTGGCTGTTGCGCGCGGCGAGCGCGCAGCGTGCGAGCTGGCGAGTCACCGGCGAGTCGAGCGTCACGACGGTCGACTGGTGCTTTTCCCGACCTGGCCTGCCAACCGGTAGCCTTCCCACCCGTCATGCCGTCGCCCGCCCGCCCAGAATCCGCCCGCTGATGCCACCTCGGCTGCGTGGCAAGTGGGCGCTCGGGATCACGCCTCGCAACTTCACCTGGATCCTCAAGGACAAGCTCGCCATCTGCGAACGTCCCGGGGGCGTCGGCGACAGCCATCGTCGGGTTCGGCGCCAAGAGGAGATCATCTGGCTGCGCGAGAACGGCTTCGGGTGTGTGTTGTCGATCATCGCAGCGCCCCACAACCTGCACAACTACGACGAACTCCAGTTGCCGTACCGGCACCGTCCGTTCAACAGCGAGCACACCGACCAGTACCTCAAGGCTCTCTACGCCGAGATCCGTGACCTGCTGCGCCACGGCACCAAGGTGCTCGTGCATGGCGACGAGGTCGGCGACCGCATCTTGGGCATCATGGGCGGATACATCCGGTGGGCCGGACTCGTCGAGGAACCCACCAAGGCAATCCAGGTGACCGAGCGGTTGGCAGGTCGTCCGCTCGACCCGTTCGCCCGAGAAATCATCCTGCGCGCTCACGAACTCCGCTGAGCACGTGGTCGGGCGCGTTCAGCGAATCGGCTTCGACACCCCGCACACCGCGGTGTCGATGTGCAGCAGCGGCAACGGATCGACGGCGACGTTGCCGGGACGAACCTCGAAGTGCAGGTGGAGATTGGTCGCACTCGACGTCCCGCTGCTGCCGACGTAGCCGATCACGTCTCCGACCGCCACCACCGCACCTTCGACCAGCCCATTGGGGTCCTCGGTCATGTGGTAGTACTTGAACGTCGTCGTGGTCGCAGCGTCGTACAACGTCCATCCCCAGCCGGCCGTGCCGGTGTTCGTGTAGCGCTTGGTCAGTTTCCCCGCTGCGACAGCGTAGACGGCACGACCGGCACTGCCCATGATGTCGACACCCTCGTGGAGCCGCAAACCGTCGCGGCTGTCACCGAAGTTGTCGAGGACGTAGCAGTCTTTGCCAGGATCGAGGGGAAAGAGCAGCTTGCCGACCGGCACCGTGGGATCGACACCAGTGACCGTCGACGTGCGCAGACTCAACCGTTTCGCAGGCATCAGCGCCGACCCCGGCTCGTTCAGCGCAACGGGGGTGCCGGCTTCCTGCGCGCGGGCGAACGAACCGGCACCGACGGCTCCGAGCACGAGAATCGCGGCCAGGGCAATTCGGTCTGCCCGGATCCGGGTCAACGTGGCCACATCGAGGGTATCGGCAGCTGTTGGCGGCGACTTGACGGTGACGTGACGGCAGGATCAGGGCCGCCGTTTCCCAGACGGGTAGCGTCAACGGCCATGGCGGGGTGGCAGCACTGATGCGGGTCGTGATCGTCGGCGCCGGTGTCAGCGGCCTCGTGGCCGCCGACGAACTGCAGGGCGCCGGTGTCGCCGTCGAGGTCGTCGACAAGGGTCGCTCACCCGGTGGTCGGCTCGCCACACGCCGCATCGGTGCCGCAACACTCGATCATGGGGCCCAGTTCTTCACGGTGCGTACGCCTGGCTTCCAGCGCCGAGTCGACGATTGGATCGAGCGCGGGCTCGTGACCATCTGGGCGCACGGATTCGGGACCGCCGATGGACACCCTCGCTACGTGGCGCCGCGAGGCATGAACTCGCTCGCCAAGGACCTTGCCGCCGGGCTCGATGTGTCGTGCTCGACCATGGCGTTCGCAATCCGTGCGAACTCGGGGAGATGGAACGTCGTGATCGACGACGGCTCGATTCGCGAGGCCGATCGGGTCATCGTGACCACGCCACTCCCGCAGGCCTATGCACTGCTCGCCGACTCGGGGATCGATCTCGACGAAGAACTTCTACGCACCGACTACGACCGCACCATCACCTGGTTGGCCGCACTCGATCGGGCGCCCGACGTCGACGCGCCGGGAGCCGTCCAGGACCCGAACGACGACGTCGCGTTCGTCGCCGACAACGTCGCCAAGGGGGTCAGTTCGCAGCCGGCGATCACGCTGCACGCATCGTCGAGCTGGAGCGAACAGCACTGGGAACACGACACCGCCGAGCTGTCGGAGCTGCTCCACGAACTCGTTCGTCCGTGGCTCGGCGAGGCGCTGATCCTCGAGGCTCACGTGAAGAAGTGGCGCTTCGCCTCCCCCCGCAGCGCTTGGCCGAATCCGTGCTGGATCTCTGCGGATGGCGGCATCATTCTCGCCGGTGATGCGTTCGACGGTCCGCGGGTCGAAGCCGCTCACAACAGCGGCCTCGCCGCCGCGCGAGCGGCGATGGTTCAGGCGGGTTCGCCGCAACGCACCTCGACCACCTGACGAGTCGCGAGGTCGAACAACGTCACGCTGTCGGGCCCGAAGCGCCGCAAGAAGTCGGAGAACGTCGGGATGTCCTCCCCCTCGCAGTCGCGGTCGATCACCGGTGCGTACGGCACCCTCCACCCGTTCTCGAACACCGCCTCGCCGTCGGTGAGTTCCACGATCGGTGGGAACTCCACCCGACCACCCGCGGCGGCGGGAAGAATCGCGAACCAGATGACCGCGTCACCCAGGGTGTCGGCCAACAGCACGCACCGGTTCGGCAGAGCGAGCCCGTCACATGCGACTTCGCCGAACGTTCCCGGGAAGATCCGCACGACGCGCTCGCCGGTGAGTGCGAGATCCAGGTAGCCCGTGCTGACGCCCGTCGGCTCGATGACGAAATCATCCGACCGGTCGACCGAGACGATGGGCTCGAAGACGTCGATGCGCCGCTCGATCGGGTCTGGATCGATTACTGCGTCGATCGAGTTGTCGTCGGCCAACAGCGCCCGAGCGAGCAGCGCCAGTACGCCCAGTGCCACAACTGCGGCCAGGAGACGCCAGCTGAACAGCTGCCTCACGGGACCGATGCCGTCGGGGTCGACGCACCGGCGACGACGGCGGACGCAGCGCGATACGCCGACTCGGCAATGGCGGCGAGGACCTCGTCGGTGTGGGCGAGACCGACGAAGATGGCTTCGTACGCTCCGGGCGCCATCGCCACGCGTTCGGCGAGCATCGCTTGGAAGAACGCCGCGTAGGCACGCTCGTCGGTTCGGCGCGCGTCGTCGAAGTTCCGCACCGTGCCAGCGTCGTCGCCGCAGACGATGCCCACGAGCGTGCCGACCACCGGGAACGACGCGGCGAAACCGGCGGCCGAACAGGCGTCACGAAGCGACGAAGCCAGGCGTCTGGCGCGCGCCATCAGCTCGATGTAGACCTCGGGTGCGAGCTGATCGAGGGCTGCCAGACCTGCCGCGGTGGCGATCGGATTGCCGGCCAGGGTCCCGGCGTGGAACACCGGTCCGAGTGGTGACAGGTGCTCCATCACGTCACGCCGTCCACCCACCGCACCGATCGGCAGGCCGCCGCCGATCACCTTGCCGAAGCATGTGAGATCCGGCCTGACGTCGTACTTTGCCTGAGCGCCGCCGGTCCCCACGCGGAAGCCCGTGATCACCTCGTCGAAGATCAGCAGCGCACCGACGCGATCGCATTCCGTTCGCAAACCGCTCAGGAAGCCGGGCTGCGGGGCCACGACGCCCATGTTCGCGGCGATCGGCTCGACGATGACCGCCGCGACACGATCGTCGAGGGTCGGCACGACGTTGTAGGGGGCCACGATCGTGGCCGCCACCGCACCGTCGGGGACACCCGCGGTGCCGGGCAGCCCGAGAGTCGCGACGCCACTGCCGCCCGTGACGAGCAGCGCATCGGTGGCGCCGTGGAAGTTCCCCGCGAACGTGACGATCCGATCGCGCCCCGTGGCGCCGCGTGCGAGACGGACGGCGGTGCTCGTGGCCTCGGTGCCCGAGTTCATCAAGCGCACTCGCTCACAGCTGGGGACACGCGCGCTGATCGCCTCGGCCAGCTTCATCTCCCGCGGCGTCGGTGCTCCGTAGGAGGTGCCATCGCCGACGGCCGCGCGAACGGCCTCGATGACCGCAGGATGGGCGTGGCCGAGGATGACCGCTCCGTAGCTCTGCACGAGGTCGTGGTAGGTCGTGCCCTCGACGTCGGTGATGGTGGCGCCCTCGGCGCGCGCGACCACGTACGGTTCGCCGCCGACCGCCTTGAAGGCTCGGATCGACGAGTTGACGCCGCCGGGAATCGCGAGACGGGACCGCTCGAACAGCACGTGATTGGATGGCACACCCGCTCCCGTGCACAGCGCCGGCACGCAACCTGCAGCGGCACAGGCCACGTCGTCACAGAACGCGATCGTCGCGTCCGTCACGGGAGGAGTTCTCCGGATGCCGAGGCCTCGGCGAACCAACGCGCGAAGTAGGTCAGCACGATGTCGGCGCCGGCTCGCTTGATGGCAGCGAGATGCTCGAGTGCAACGGCATCACCATCGATCCAGCCCCGCTCGGCCGCTGCGTGGATCATCGCGTACTCACCACTGACGTGGTACGCCGCGACCGGAACGTCGACACGTTCGGCGGCTCGCGCGATCACGTCGAGATAGGCGAGGGCAGGTTTCACCATGACGATGTCGGCGCCCTCCGCGAGGTCGAGGTCAATCTCGCGTTGCGCCTCGCGGGCGTTGCGCCAATCCTGCTGATATCCCTTGCGATCGCCCCCACCGACGATCGACACGTCGACGGCGTCGCGGAACGGGCCGTACAACGCACTCGCGTACTTCGCCGAGTAGGCCATGATCGCCACGTCGAGGAACCCGGCGTGG
>JBGTEH010000125.1:0-7209 GCA_041747915.1 Ilumatobacteraceae bacterium | reverse complement strand
TGCCTTGCGTACGTGCTCGACAACGGCGCACGTACTCCCGACCAATCCGTGGCCATCTTCGCCCGAGCGTCGCCTGCCGAAGAAGTAGTCTCGTGCACATGGCGCGGATCACCATCGACCCCGCGGTGATGGGTGGCGTGCCGTGTCTGCGAGGTCTTCGCATTCCGGTTGCGACCGTCGTCAACATGGTGGCCGGTGGGTTGACGGCACAGCAGATCGTCGAGGAGCTCCCGCCGTTGGAGATAGAGGACGTCGCTGCTGCGTTGCGATTCGCTGCGGATGCGTTTGCGGATCGTGAGATCCCGTTGCAGCCGACGGCGTAGCGTTCCTCATCGACTAGAACCTTCGCCGCGGCGGGCCAGTCCGCTTCGCGAACGTGGGCACGATGCGGTGCGCACCTTGGAGCTCGGGATGGAGCGAGCGGAGGACGAAGAGCTCTTGCTGTTGCACGCCGATCGAGGCGCCGTCGGCGCGATCCGGTCGCGTCGATCGGGTAGCGTTTGGGTAGCAAACGCGGCCGAACTACCCGGATTTCACGTCACTCGGCGCACGACCGGACACCGCAAACCCATTGTCCACGGGCTTTCACGGATTTGCCGGCACCTGCCGGACGGGCAAGGGACGTTTCCTAAACCGTGTGTCGCAGGTCCGATTCCTGCCAGGGGCGCTTCAAAGCACCAGCTAGGTGCACCTAGGTGAGACGCCGGGTTCACGGACACCCGTACCGAGCGAAACGACGAGGTGCGGTTCGGTGCTCACTGCATGCTGGGCCACAAAGGCGTGGCCGACACATGACCGACCCCGACGTGCCGGTGTCCTGCCGCCACTCATGACGTGTGGCAGACCGAGAGACGTCGCCGGAGAGCGCCCGACAGTGCCGACCATATTCACGAACTCGGCACCAGGTCGACTGCAACAGTGCGGCCCAAGCCGGGCGCTCGGGAATCGCGTCACCAATCCGGCGTTCGGGACACCATGGCATTCCAGATCAGTGCCCTCCGAGGGACCAGTCGGAGCGCTCGGCACTGGTCGCTCGATGGTGCGATGGCAGCCTCCATTGGCCGCTCCAGCAGCACAGGGTTGGGATGGACCCGAGCGCAACGAGCGCGCCCTCCACGCGACGAGTGGATCGATCCTGTGCCGCCCGGCGTGTGAGCGCTTGCGGGTCAGCGGTGTGCACGGTTCTCTCCGTCATCGGCTTGAAGGGAGGCCATGTCGGGCAGCTCCAGCGGAACGGTGTAGAAGCGGATCTCATGGCCGTCGGGATCATGTACGCCGAGCAGGACCCAGCCCACGGGTGTGCGGTGCACGCCGTCGTTGTGGACGCCCCGCTCCGTGAGGTGGGCTGCGAGCGCTTCGATGGGGTCGTGACCAGGCACGCCGATGGCGAAGTAGTCGAAGCCCGCTGCAGCGAGCGCTCGGTCGGGATCGCAGCGCAACGCGAGGTCGGGACCGCCGTTGGGGTGAGCCATCGCGACGCCCATCCGTGTGCCCTCTTCAACGAACTCGGTCATCACCGCGTAGCCGAGGTGGTCTTGGTACCACGCCAGCGACCGATCGAGGTCGGTCACCGGAAGTTTGAGGTGGTGGATGCCGTCGAGGACGGGTGTGTTGCTCACATTGCCCCCCTTTGTGCAGTGGTCATGCATCGATGCAGTTATACTGCAGTACATGACTGATCCTGTCAAGAGGGACCGCCGCGCACAGCGGCGAGTCGAGACAGAGTGCCGTCT
Source organism: Ilumatobacteraceae bacterium (assembly GCA_041747915.1). Lineage (GTDB taxonomy): Bacteria > Actinomycetota > Acidimicrobiia > Acidimicrobiales > Ilumatobacteraceae > Sva-07. The sequence goes on along the minus strand of JBGTEH010000125.1, from coordinate 5,476 downwards.
GGTCGACTCCGCCACCGCCCTTTTCGTCGAGAACGGCTACGCCGCCACCGCCCTTTCCGACGTGGCCGAACACGCCGACGTCGCACCGCGCACGCTGTATCTCCACTTTCCCACCAAGGCGGCCCTGCTGCTTCGGTGCATCGGGCTTGCCATTGCCGGCGACGCCGAACCAACCGCAATCGCCGATCGGCCGGCGATGGCCGAAACCATGTCCGCAGCGACCTTGGATGAACGACTCCTCAGAATGGCGTCGCTCACCGCATCACTCATGAAGAGGACCGGGCCGCTACTTGACGTCGCCTTCCAAGCTGCCCCCTCCGAGCCATCGATCGCTGCGGCCGCAGCCGCCGGCCGTGCCGAGACCAGACGGACGCTCCAAGAGTTCTGGCACCGGATCCACGACGACGGACTCGTCCCATCATCGGTCGATCTCGAGTGGCTCACGGAGACCGCCACGCTCGTCGCCCACGCTGAAACGTACCTCTTGATCGGCAAGACCACCGGGTGGGACAGCGACACCTACCGTGACTGGCTCGCCGAGACATGGCACCGACTTGCCGCGAGCGGCACGTGACACAGATCCTCCCGCCTGTCGGACACGCTCGGCGGTCGTGTTGCGAGCTGCCTGTGGACGGCCGCCCCGATCAATCGCGCCGGTTCTGTAGTGGGGCGCCCTCGCGTTCCGGCCGTCATTTCCGGGCGGTTGTCACCCGAGAGGTGACATCCGCACAGGGCACGACGTGTTCGCCGACGCTCAGCAGCGGCGTTGGCTCGAGTTCGGACCGCGGCCGCTCCCGTAATGTCGCATCGTGGCAAGCTGACTAAGCCGGACCCCGTCCCATAACGGCGGATGACGACTCAGCGCCGCCGAACGCTGCGGTCGACGCTGTACACGGTTCGCAGACGCCAGAACAGCCAGCTCGCGTTGGAGCTCTCCGCCGAGTCTGTGCGGGTTCTCGAATGCGGCGCCGCCCGTCCACATCCGGCTCTCCCACTGGTCAATCGACCGGCGGCTGGAGCACGTCGGCGTCGGGGCGGGCGAGGAGCTGGCCGATCAATGGCGGTTCGTAGCGACGCTGCACGGTGACGCCGTAGAAATTCTCGTACAAGTCAGGCACGACTGCGAGCTCGACCAGACGGCCGCTGCGCAACTCGTCCTGGGCAACGATGGTCGGCATGAGTGCGACGCCCCCGGAGTCACGAGCCAGCAGCCGCAGCAGCGCCATATCGTCGACTTCGGCTCGCACGCGCGGACGGATGCCCAGCTGTTCGCACCGCAGATCGAACGAAAGTCGCATCTCGTTGTCACGGCCGGGCAAAAGGAGCGGCACGTGTGCCAGGTCGGAGGGGAACCGGAACGGTTCGGTCGATGGTCGGCCGACGAGGCTCACCGGCTGGCGTGCGATGCGCCGGCACCGCCACGGATCGGCCGCGCTCGCGTGCACCCTCTGATTGCAGAGCACGAGATCGAGTGAGTGGACGCGAAGCCGAGCGAGCAGGTCGGGCAAACCGCCGGACACGAGCACGAAATCGACGTCGTCGCGGTCGAGCAGTGGTCGGATGAAGTTCTCCTGGAAGTTCCGCGAGGTCGTGGCGACCGCTCCGATCCGCAAGATCTGGCGCTCTTCGCGGCGCCCCTCCCGGAGGATCTCGACGAGTTCGTTGCCCGACCCGAAGATCTCATCCGCGTACGACAGAGCCACGTGGCCGGCCTCGCTCAGCACCAGCGCACGCCCGGTGCGGTGGAACAACGGTTGACCGAGATCCACCTCTAGCTGCTTGATTTGAGCGGAGAGTGCCGACGGCGAGATGTGCAGCTGACGGGCCGTGCGCGTCAGGTTGCCATCCTTGGCGACCGCCCAGAAGTAGCGCAGATGGTGGAAGTTCAGTTGCATTTCATCGTCCTCGTGCGGCTCGTACCGTTCGTTTAAAGTGAACGAAATGTAGCTTAATGTGTACTGGACAGAACGATTGCGAGGCGTCACGCTGACACCCGTGTTCACCGATCCCACTGGCTCCTGGTTGCTCGTCGTGCCGCTCGCTCCGGCCATCGTCCTGGGCATCGCCGCAGGATCGGTGCGTCGCTGCTCCAGGACGTCGTCTGCGTGGTCGAGGGCTCGCGCGGCGACCGTGGTCGCAGTGTTGGCGGCGGTTCTCGTTGCCGTGCTACGAGTCATCGACGGTGCGTCGTCGGGATCGTTCGTGCGGCTCGACTCGCTGACGGCGGTGATGCTCGGGCTGATCGCCTTCGTCGGTTGGGTGGTCGTGCGCTTCTCGTCGACGTATCTCGCCGGCGATCCGTTCGAGCAGCGATATGCGGCGCGCATGTTGGCGACCCTCGCCGCAGTGTCGTTGGTGGTGGTCGCCAACCATCTCGTGGTGCTGGTGGCGGCATGGACCGCGGCGAGCCTGGCGCTCCACGGCCTGCTCACGTTCTTCGGCGATCGTCCGGTGGCCGTCGCTGTCGCGCACAAGAAGTTTCTGCTCGCGCGTGTCGCCGACGTGTGCATGATCGGCGCCGTCGTCGCATTCGCGAGAACGTTCGACACGCTGCGCATCGACGAGATCACCGCCCGTGCCTCGGTGGCAGACTCGCTCCCGGCCGGTGGGCGCATCGCGGTGGCATTGATCGCTGTCGCTGCGCTGCTGAAGTGCGCACAGCTGCCGTTCCACGGATGGTTGATCCAGGTGATGGAAGCACCGACGCCGGTGTCGGCGCTGTTGCACGCCGGGGTGGTGAACCTCGGGGGGTTTGTGCTGCTTCGATTCGCTCCGGTCGTTGACCAGGCGGTCGAGACGCGCACGTTGCTGGTGGTCGCCGGTGTCAGTACGGCGGTGATCGCCTCGCTCGTGATGACCACCCGCGTGAGCGTGAAGGTGGCCCTCGTGTGGTCGACCTGTGCGCAGATGGGTTTCATGCTGATGCAGTGCGGCATCGGGTTGTGGGAGATGGCGTTGCTACATCTTGTTGCACATTCGCTCTACAAGGCCCACTCGTTCCTCGGCGCAGGTGGCACCGTGCGCCGGACCCAACGCCGGCAACTCGCGCCGCGACCTGCGGTCCCCACGTTCGGCGAGCTCGCGGTCGGCACTCTCACCGCCGTGGTGGGAACCGCTGCCGTCGCTTTGGGCTGGGAGGCATTACCGGGCACGTCTGCGCTGTCGCCGGCGACCTGGGTGCTGCTCGCAATTGTCGCGCTGGCGCTGGTTCCGCTCGTCGTCCCGAAGGACAGGGGACTCCGCGCGTCGTCGCTCGTCAGGGCGCTGGCGGTGCCCGTCGCGTACCTCGCGCTCCACGAGGTATTCGCTGGATTCGTCCCGTCCGGGCCCACCGCCCCAGCGGCGCTGCTTGCGTTCGTCATCGCCGGAACGGTGACCCTATTCGTGTTGCAATCTGCGTCGCATCTGCGATCGGACGGGGCGGTAGTGTGTCGGCTGCGACCGTGGATCTACGCGGGGTTGTTCCTCGACGACGCGTTCACCCGTCTCGCGTTCGCCGTCTGGCCACCACCGGAGCCGAAGGTCCGACCGACTCCACTGCCTCAGCAGAATGTCGTCGCCTCGATCGCCCGGCCGACGGAGCGGCCATCGTCGAGCATGTGGCCCGTCGTCGTCGGATCGGATGCGTCGTGACCACCGACGATGACTTGCGAAGCGACGTGGACGCCGCATGCGATCGGATCGCGCCGACGTGGCCACTCGATCGTTTCATTGCCGTCAACCCCTACTGGGGCTGGCGGTCGACCGACATCACCGATGCAGCGGCCCGCCTCGGCAGGCTCGCCGGCACCATGCTGACGATGCCGCGCACTTGGTTCTGCGACGAGTGGCGTGCCGGTCGCCTGTCGCCCCACGAGCTGGCCGCAGCCGCGAACGCGGCGGGCACCCCGGAGCTGGTCGAGGCAGCTCTGGATCTGCTACAGGCGTTCCACGGGCCACCGCAGCCGACGCTGCACCGGATGGCACTCATCACCGACGTGCGCGATCAGCAGCTCGACGGCAACGAACCAGTGCCAGGGCGCACATGGACCGACCTCGTCGTGCATCAGATCAGTCAGCACTGCGCGTCCCATGTCGACGAATGGCAGGCGTCGTGGGCACCCAGCGCGTCCGACTGCCTGTTCGACTCGTGGCGCATCGATCCGTCGGTGACGCACGGATTCGCCTGGCGGCACGGCCGGCGTTGGGCGCGTGCGCAACTGGATGCCCTCCCGACCAATCCGACGGATGCGATCTCGGTGATGCTCAACGATCTCGGTGTCGGCGCGGCCGGGCGCGAGGCGTACCTCACCGCGCTGCTCACCTCGGTGAACGGGTGGGCGGCGTGGTGCGCGTATCGGCGTTGGCAAGCCAGGTTGCTGGAAAGCGACGACGACATGATCGTGGAGCTGCTCGCGATCCGGCTCGCCTGGGAGTGGATGCTCGCCGCAGATGCCGACGAGACCGACCCTGCGGGTCGCCAGCGCGCAGAGTGGGCCGAATCGTGGTCCTTCCTCGACGCACTTGCAGCCGACACGGCCGACGAACAGCACCTCGACTGGATCCTGCAGACAGCTGTCGAGCGCACGTTCCAACGCGACATCATGGACGGCGCGCCGCAGGCGACGCGCTCCAACGCACCGGCCGAGATTCAGGCCGTGTTCTGCATCGACGTTCGTTCCGAGGTGTTCCGCCGTGCCGTCGAGTCGATGCCAACCTCGGTGCACACCCGCGGCTTCGCCGGATTCTTTGGCCTGCCGCTCGCGTACACCCCGACCGGCAGTGCCCTGACACGCCCCCAACTACCGGGGCTGCTCGCTCCGTCGCTCACCGTCACCGACACCCGCACCAACGACAGCGCGACTCTCGACAGGCAGGAGCGCGACATCGAGGCGCGGACCGCAACACGCCTCGCGACCCTCGGCGAACGTGCTCGGTGGAAGGAGTTCCGGACCGACCCGTCGTCGATGTTCAGCTATGTCGAGTCGCTGGGTCTCTTGGCAGCCATCGAACTGGTCGACCACAGCCTCCCGCACCAGGACGCCCCTGCTGCGTGGGAGCGCGACGGCCTTCCGAGCGATGTCGGCGAGCTGCGTCCGCGACTGACGCTGGTCGACGACGACCCCCGCGAGGCCGCAGCAATCGGTCGCCGCGTGCTGAACGCCATGGGGTTGGTCGACGGGATCGCCCCCCTCGTGATGTTGTGCGGCCACGGCAGTCACAGCGCGAACAATCCGCACGCCGCCGGCCTCGATTGCGGCGCGTGCGGCGGACAGACGGGCGAGGTCAACGCACGCGTGCTCGCCGATCTCCTCAATGCCACGGCTGTACGAGACGAGCTGATCTCTCTCGGTGTGCCCATCCCGGACTCCACGTGGTTCGTCGCTGCGCTTCACGACACCACCACTGATGGTGTCGAGCTGTTCGACACCGACCTCGCTCCGGCGTCGCATCGCGAGCGGATCTCGCAGCTGTCGGCACTGCTGGCGACGGCCGG
>JBGTEH010000124.1:0-2330 GCA_041747915.1 Ilumatobacteraceae bacterium | reverse complement strand
GCTCGCCGTCGTAGCGAACGCTCAGCAGGTGTAGCGGAGCCTCGGCGCGCAGTGCGTCGAGCACGGGAAGCACCCGCTCGATTCGCTCGCCGTCGGCGATGAGCACCTTGGGTCGCGAGTCCGCGAGGCCGTACTGCATCTCCTCCGACGTCCACCAGGCGTTCATGCCGACGCACGCTGCGCCGATCGACACGATGGCCCAGTACCCGAACACCCACTCGGGATAGTTGCGCATCGCGATCGCCACCCGATCGCCTGACGAGACTCCGTAGGCGTCGACCAGACGGCCCGCCAGCGCCCGTACGATCGCGTCGGCCTCGGCGTAGGTGTGGCGCTCGTCCTCGAACACCACATAGTCGCGCGGGCCGTACCCGCGTGCCAGTTCCCACACCGTGCGCATGCTCGGCAGTGCCGACTCGAACACCTTGATCGGCACCCCGCGCACCTCGATGGTGGAGGTCGCGAACTGCGCTCCGGGAGCCGTCAATTCGTGCCAGGCCTGCTGGAACTCTTCGATCATGGCCAGCATGATCGCAGCGCCGGGACTGCTTCTCCTAGTCGGCGACCACGTACGCCGCCGCCGTCAGGTCGGTGTGGGTCAACGAGAGGTGCCACTGCGCGACTCCGGCGACGTTCGACAGCACGGCAGCGCGACCGGCGAATGCGAGCGATGGCCGACCCTGCGACGAACGTTCGACCCACACGTCGTGGAAGTCGAATGCGCCGAGGCCGACGCCCAGCGCTTTCATCACCGCTTCGCGGGCCGCGAATCGTGCGGCGAGCGACGGGACCGGGTCGACCTGATCGGCGACGTAGGCGAGTTCGACTTCCGTGAACAGGCGCGTTCTCATGGTCGGCGTGCGTTCGAGGGACCGGCGGAACCGGTCGATGTCGACCAGATCGATACCGATTCCGATCATCGCCGCCCCTGGTCGGCCGTCACGGGCGCCAATGGTCGGCGGTCTCGGAGATCGGCCCGATCAACAGCTCGGCGACGGTCAGTTCGCCCAGCAGCGACTCGTCGAAGCTGCCCTCGGTCTCGGTGACCCAGTCGACGAGGCGGTCGTAGCGACGGTCGTAGCCCTGCATGACCCCGCGCATCACATCGGCGGGGAGGCGGTCGTGGAAGGCGACGTGCATCAGCGTGATCCCGGTGGTTTCGCCGCCCTTCACCTCGGGAACGAACATCACGGTGCGGCCGTCGCTGCGGCCAACTCCCAGCAGCACTTCTCGCTCCGACGCAACTCGATGCTTCGTTCCTCGCAGTTCGGCGTTTCGCTCGACTCGACTGGCGAGGTCGCGGGAGATGCCGCCACGGTCGATGATCGAGATCGTGTCCCCATCGACTCGGTAGCGCGTGTAGCCGAGGACCGACGACACAGCAGGGTCGAGGTCGGCGAGCACTTTGAGCGTCCGGTAGCTGAGCACGTCGCGTCCGGCGCCGGCTCCGAGCACGGCCTGCACGAGCGCCCGATCGATCACGCCTTCGTCGCTGCGCGAGATGCCCACGGTCACGGTCTTGGCCTGGTGCTTGATCGTGTCGATCGGTCGCGTCAACTCGTCGATGGCGCGCGTCAGGGCCGTCACCAGGTCGTCGATCAGGGCGGCCGGCGTGCCCACCTTGCCCGAAGCGTGCTGGTACTGCTCGACGGCCTGGTCGGACAACACATCGCGCAGCAAGCCGTGCAGTCGGGTCGCTGTCGAGGCTTCGAGCTGGCCGTCGTAGGTTCCCGAGCGGAGCCCGTCGTCGAATCGTTCGATCGGAGCCCGCAACTCGGTGCGCAACCGATCGACCACCTCGTCACCCGACAGCTCGAGCGCCACCAGCCGTTCGACTGCCTCACGCGCCTCACGCAGCGGGCGGGCGGAAGCGTCGATCGCCAATGCAGCCTCATAGCCGAACAGGTGCCCGGCCATCGCCGACAACACGAAACCGAGGGCTGAGTCCACCGACGGGACCTCGATCGTCGCTGCGGCGGGGTAACGGGTCTCTCCGTCGCTGGCGATCACGATCGGCGTTGCCTTGTGGGCGGTGAAGATGGCAACTTCCTTTGCCACATCGTCGGCGGTGGATCCGACGAGGCCCGCCGCACACACCAAGATCAGCGGCTCCGACGACAAGTCGATGTGCTTCTTGTCTTCGGTCGAGTCGCAGGCCATCGACTTGTAGCAGAGTTCGCTCAGCTTGATCCTGACCTCCTCCGCGGCCACCTTGTTGGGTCCGTTGCCGACCACGGCCCAGTACCGCTTCGACGGCGCCAATCGCGCGGCGTCGGCGACCGCGTTGCGGCGCGACAGCACTGTGCGCATCGCGTCCGGCATCGCACGCA